>BNUY01000056.1 GCA_025997715.1 Spirochaetia bacterium | reverse complement strand
AAAAAGGCAAAAAACTATGCATGGCAGTATCAGGGGGAAGCGGGAAAACGCATCGCGGATTTTATGGTCGAAACGGTTTCCATACCGCAATGAATATCACCATTGACTGCCGGCATTTTGACGCAAGCGGGCGAAGGTCAATTTTTTGTTTTACATAGATAATCGGTTTGTCGCACAAAAAGGTATAGTCAAAAATGATACCGGAAAAGTCGGAAATCATGATATCCGCTTTTACCAGCGAATAAATATTATCGCGTTCATAATCCCATTCCAAATTTGAGGTATCCCTGTATTTTGCCGTCAGGGTTTCCAGCATCGCCGCTTCAGATTTTTTTGACTGGGGGTGCGGACGAACAATGATGCGCCAACCTGTTTTTACGAGTGGGTCAAGCAATTTTTCACCGTAAAGCTTGAGCAGGGCGGAGTCCCCCCAGGATGGGGACACCAGCACAGTAAAATGACGATCCGTTTCCCGGGGTATCTGTTTAATTTTTTCGGCATAGACATCAAGGTAGGTACAGCCAACAGTTACCAATTGTTTTTCCGGCAAATCCCGCTGTTTTTCCAGTGTCCGGATATCCTTTGCCTGATACTCCCCTGTGAGCAGTATTGAATCAAAGTAATCCAGACCAAACAGGCGGTAGGTTGTCGCATCATTTGGCATATGCAATATATGCGAGTAATGTTTCACCATTTTTGAACGCTTTAACTGATAGACGTCCAGACTGGGGGTGGTCATCAATACCACTTCCGCCTGAAGCATATTGAGATGCGCAAACGCTTTATTGCCTTCTCCAATGAATTCGGCTTTGATAAATTGGTAGTCTGCCTCAAACACCGGGTCATCTTCGGATGAGGTGAGATAAAGTAATTCCGTCTGCCGCTTTTCAAATTCATCGAGTACCGGCTTAAACACGTTCCAGTATTGCTTGCTTTCAGAATAAATTACGTAGGGGTGTGTAATCCCCGCCGAAGATGCCGCCCTTCCGCCGGAAAAAAATACCTTCGCTTTGATGAGTACTGCCCGCGCGAGAAAATACAGTGTTGCCGCAGCGCCAATCAAAATTGAAAAGAGCATACTACCCGTGCCTGGGTCAATGTACAAAAAATGAAGCGTCATCTGTCTCCTCGTATAAGGTACTTAATGGTGATATTCATTTGATAAAATCTTTACCAGTGTATCATTATCCGCTTTGCCCCGAATAGCAAGACGGATATATGAAGTGCCAGGTATTCCTTTTTTACCGGAAAGATCCTTGATAAAAATATTGTGGTCCTCAAGTAGCTGCTCTGTTAAAACCGGTGCGCTCAGGTGTGTCCCGCTTGTCAATCTGCACAAAAAGTAATTTGCCTCTGATGGATACACACGCACTATTCCGGTATTTTCAAGTTCCTTTTTAAAGGAAATACGTTCCTTTGCAATTTCACCACAGGAAATCCTGTAATCCTTTTGGTATTTTCCGATGATCTGTAAAAAATATTCACCAAAAGAATTAATGTTCCAGATAGAAAGATTGCCGCGTACCTGTTTGATGAGTTTGCTATCACCGCATGCAAGAACACCCAGGCGAATCCCCGGTACGCCGTAACTTTTGCTCAGACTTTTTATAATAATCAGGTTTGGGTATTCATCAAGGATACTTTGCCTGATCAGGGAAGGATTTTCATCGATAGCGGAAAAGTCAACAAAGGATTCATCAAGAATGATTTTTTTCCCTTTGTCTCTCAGTAATGCTGCCAATTCAATAACATCACTAATCGGGATATAATTGCCCGAAGGGTTGTCGGGATTGATAAGGAGCAGGTTATCACATTTTGCTGAAAAAACAATAATATCTTTCTTATCATACGCAAAGTCATCGGGAATAAAGGGGATAATCTCGTTACCGGAAAAACTTTCGGGATATTCATTAAAGGTAGGGTAGATAACGCCAATGCTTCCCTTAATAGAGGGAGCAACAGCCCGGATCAGCTCCGCCGCCCCGTTTCCGGTTAAAACATTTGCGCTTTCAATATTGAACAATTTTGCGGAGAGCATATTTTGTGTATTAAGGCCCGAAGGGTAGGATGCTATGAGATCAATAAAATAGGCCTTCATTTCATTGTGTAATTGCAAGGTAGGAAAGTAGGGATTGACAAGATAACAAAAATCCAGCAGTTGCGGATAACGCCAATACCCGCCGTAGGCATTTTGTATATTTTTAAGGCGTTCCTTAGGTGAGCTGCTGAATATTGTTTCAGCAATGTTCTTGTCCTGAACGTCATCAATTTCGTACCATTTGTGACCGTCTAAAACAAACGCTTTAAGTTCATGTTGATCCAGGGTTGTTATAACCCGAAGCACCTGTTCATAATATTCATTATTACCCATTGCGTGGGAATAGGCCTCCAGAAAAGGAACATAGGTATTCTGTAAAAAATCCTTTGAAAATTTATAAATGTTAACCGTTTTATAATAGGTTTCTTTTTCATGGTAATTGAAAAACTTTTTTGGTATAAAGTTGGCAATTACATTGTCCTTTGCAAGTTGTACAACCGTACCATCCATCCATGATTCATACAGAGCCACCGCCGCAATCGTCGGTTCCGGACAGGCCAGCATATCGCTTATTAATCTGCTTTCAAAGATTAAATCACTTTCAAGTAATAGGGTATCGTCCTGCAGCAAGTAGTCCTTTGCAAGGAAAAGAGAATAAATGTTGTTTGTTTTATCGTAAATATCATTTGATACATACTGAATATCAATACTTTTGTAACGGCTGCCTAGAAAAGAAATGACATTGCCTTTCTGATAACCCACCACCATAATGCATTTTTTTATGCCCGCGTTATCAAGCGCATCAAGGGAGCGTTCAATCAGGGTTTTTCCATTGATCGCAAGCATACATTTTGTGTTATCCTTTGTGTATTTACCCAGCCGGTTTCCCATACCCGCCGCAAGAATAATTGCCTGCATTATTGATCCCCCTTTGCTATCATAAAATCCGCGATACGTTTTCCCGCTTCTCCCTGATGCTGCCATGCGGTTTCTTTTGCCTTTTTCCGCGCTGCCTTCAAATCCGCATTATCGGAAGCGTTTTTAATCACGTCGCCGATTGTTTCAAAAAACTCTTCTTTAAGTTCAATACCGATTTCGCCCAGTGTCTTAAATTGCCAAAGTTCGTCGACTGCATTTTCTCCCAAATCATCGGCATCGTAGACGCTCATGTCCATTCCCTGTTTTACATACATAACCGGTTTGTCGCACAAAAACGTATAGTCATAAATAATTCCCGAAAAGTCGGATATCATGATGTCGGCTTTTACCAATGAATAAATATTTTCCCGCTCATAATCCCACACAAGGTTACGCGCATCCTTATATTTTTCGGCAAGAGCTTCAAGCATGGCGCTTTCCGATTTTTTTGACTGGGGATTGGGACGTATAATAATATGCCAGCCGGTTTTTACAAGCGGGTCAAGGAGTTTTGCACCGTACCGCGATAATAATGCCGATGCTCCCCATGAGGGAGCAACCAAAACAGTAAAGGGATGTTTTTCGTCCTTAGGAATTTGTTTCATTTTTTCAGCGTAGACATCGAGGTAGGGACAGCCGACGGTTACCAGTTGTTTTTCCGGCAGATCCCGAAGTTTTTCTAAAGTCCGGATATCCTTAGCCTGATAATCTCCGCTAAGCAGAATCGAATCAAAGTAGTCTATACCGAAAAGCCGGTACATGGTGGCATCGCTTGGCGCGTGCAGCACATGGGCATAATGCTTAACCATTTTTGAACGCTTTAATTGATAGACATGCAGACCGGGGGTAGTCATCAATACCACTTCCGCCTGAAGCATATTGAGATGCGCGAACGCTTTATTGCCTTCTCCGATAAATTCTGCTTTGATAAAAAGGTAGCCGGTTTCAAATACCGGGTCGTCTTCGGCGGATGTGAGAAAGAGCAGCTCTGTCCGGCGTTTTTCAAATTCGTCGAGCACCGGCTTGAACAAATTCCAGTATTGCCTGCCTTCCGAGTAAATCACGCAGGGGTGCGCAATCCCTGCCAAAGCAGCCGCCCTCCCGCCCGAAAAAAACACCTTCATTTTGATTATCAACGCCCGCGCTAAAAAATAGAGCGTTGCCGCCGCCCCAATCACAATTGAAAAGAGCATACTGCCCGTGCCCGGGTCTATATAGAGAGGGTATAGCATCGTTATTCCGCCTTTTCCCAGTTTGCCGGATCAAAAATAGTATCGTGTACATGGAGCCATTGGTCATTGCTGATAGTGTATCCATATTTTGAATGCCGGTAAGTACTCAACGCGCCTATAGTAGTGATGGTAACACCGTTTTCCTTTACCGGTTCAAGCGTTTTACCGGTAAAGGGATTTTCTGCGGCAATGCCGCGAGCTGCAAAAAGCGCCGCATCGGCGTTTGTCATAAAGGAATCGTCAACCGAAAGTGCATCGCCGTCTTTAGCATCAAAATCTTTTACCATGAGAAGCGCGTTATATGATTGCAGTTTGCCGCCATTTGGCAGGGTGATATTACCGGGATAATTGGTATTGCCGCGTCCGTGATCAGAGGCAAGAATAATGCGGATGTTATCATATACACCGCCTTCTTTTAAAAAAGCGAACCACTTGTGCAGCATAATAAACGACGCCATCGTCATGTGATAGCGTGAATCGTCTTTCAGAATGCTTGTACCATGATCGGTAATGGTTTGCGTCGGTGTATAATCCGGGGGCTGCAAAAAAGTTGTGGTATGCGGCAGGTGGCTGTAAATAGCGGTGTAGGTTGCATTATCACTTTGAATCGTTGTTAAGTCAGGTAATATATCAAGGAAGGCGTAATCATTGAGAATTGTCGGGGTTACTTCCCCTGCGGAATGATCCTTCAGCATGAGCCATTCCCCATCATCATAAATGAAGGAACGTAAAAAAAGCGGGGACGCCCTAAAAAATGAAAAACGGATCAGCCTTTTACTCAATAAATCCGAAATACTGATGGTATTTATTTCAGGGTGATTTTGCATCCAGATGGCAGTGTATTTTCCGTTGATATTCTCCGAATGTATGCGTGAGTCAGCGGAGAATATGCTCAAATTCGACATTTGAAAATTATCAAACGGCGGATCGGTCACCGTCGCAGAAAAACCGGCATTCGCAAAAATAGTTGGTAAAAGTAAATAGGCTTCTTTTTGCTTGTCCAAAAGCGTGGCGTCCGTGCGCAGGTTTACCGCCTTTGGGGTGTATTCGTAACCACCGTATACCGGTAAGGCGCCAACTAAGGTGTGATTGGAAAACGAAACGGTGTTGGGATACCAGGTAAAGGGCGCGAAAGTATCCAGCAAATCCGGGCGTTCTTCAAACACATAGGGAATGTATGCACCGACAATACAGTCGAGCATTATGAGTAATACATTGTTCCCGTTTTTTGAAAATTGATAAACCGGCTCAAATGAGGCCCCCGCGCCGCTTTCTTTTTTTGCGCCTGTTATGGAAAAGTCCCGTCCGATTGCCGTCAAATGAACAACGCTTACACAGGCAAGGGCAATGCACATAATCACTTGCAGAAAATGAAGAACCGCCTGTTTTTTCCTGATATACAGTGCAAGCAATGCCGCCGGTATTATCACACATAGGGCAATACTGAGGGCGGCGGAAAGAATGTTTGCGCCGAATGGTTTCGGGTCGGAAAAGACGAGGGTATTGGTGATAAAGCCAAAATCTTCGGAAACAAAAAATACTTGTGGAAGTGTAAGAACAGAAACAATAAGTAAAACAAGGATAAGTGTTTGTTTAACCAGTGGGGAAAACAGAAAATAAAGCGCCGTTGCCCACAAAAGAATACCTGCGGTTTGTAACGCAGTTTGGGTAATAAAAGGAAAGGGCGTTGTAAACGAATCAATAAATGAAAATTCTACAACAGATGATGCGATAAGCGAAGAAGGTATTACAATACCAATGAGCATAAACAAAATAAGTTCTGAAAGTAAAAAAGTACGAAATTGCAAGAATCGCGATGGTATACAAACTGTATTTGCCAAACGAGGGATCAACGTCAACGCTCCCATGCCGGTGAAGAGCGCCATCGCCAGTAAACGATTCGGAAGATCACCGGGATGAAAAAAGAACAGAAAAACATCGGCGGCAATAATTAAAAGGGCAAGCCCTGCAAACACAATTTTCCGGGAATGGGGTATCTTTTGCAAAATATTCTTTACAAGCGAAAATACATTATTTGCCGTCCAATACAGCACTAATCCTGCCGGCGAATTATATAACAGAACAAGAAAAATCGCCGCCATGCCGTATAGTTGTATCTTATCTTTGAATGGAAAACCACGGGTATATATGGCGCCGGAAACGATGTTTATCCCGGTCATGAGGATCGGCAGAATATTTATGCCTCCTCCGGCAAACGGGATGAGTGTATCGGGAACGCTTAAATCGCTGATAATAAAAAAATGAGCGCCCCGCAGCGCATCCAGGTGAGAAAGGTAATGATAGGCGGCAATAAAAAAAGGAATCTGTATCAAAACACCCAGGGAATTTCTAAGCGCATATACCGGATGATAGTGATTCTGCCGGTAATAGGTGGTCAGAATCATATACTGCTCGTCACCTTTGAAAGCCGCTTTAATTTTGGCAATCTTTGGCGCAAGACGTTTTTGCGTATCCCGTTCCAGCGCCTGCCAGTGTTCGGCACGAAAGTACAGCGGTAATGTGCATATACTCACCGCGGCGCTTACCCCTAAAAGCGCCAGCGCGGGATTATCAAATACCCGCAGCGTAAAATAATAGCACAATTCAATTATCTGTTGAATGGGATAAATGATAAGGGTGTAAAGAATATTTAACATTCAGAACCTGCTACAGAAATGCGTTTCATTCTCCGGCCTTGCTCCAGTTTTCGTGGTTACAAACATTGTCGTTACGCATGAAGCGCTCCTTTGTCCATCAAGAAATCTATCAAATTCCGGCGTTGCACACCATCTTTGATGTAGTCCCAAAGCGTATCCAGGGAAAGCACAAACTTTGGGTGATTATCGCGTATCGCTAAAAGCGGGGCAAACTCCCGTTCGACCACGTTGCTATCGGACAAAAGATAGCATACTTGAATGTATGCCTTTTGCTCATGGCACTCCTTAATCCAAAGTCCTCAAGGAAATATTTTTCCAGTGTTTCAAGATGCCGTTTCCCTTTTATATCGTAGCGGCGGACTTTTCGGATAAGATATGCTTCTTCCAACGCCCCAAGATAATTATAAACAGTCTCTACACTCAATCGGCGCGGCCCTGACCCTTTAAAAAATTACCAATGGTCTTTGCCGAAAAAAGCGGCTTTTCCCTGCATTTTCGCCAAAAACGTGAGTAAATTCCAAAAACTCACGGAATGAAAGCGGATATACCGGAATTGACACAAAACGCCCTCCAAGCAGGGTGCTCAAATCTCCCGATAAAAGACTCGCGTTTGAACCGGTGATGTAAATATCGCAGTCAAAATCCACCCTAAAAGAGGAAACAGCCCGCTCCCAGTCGCTTATGTATTGCACCTCATCAAGCATGATGTATAAGTGCCCCCGGGCTTTTTTTGCATAATCACTCACATGCTGATAGATGGCCGGAGCATTGGCAAGAGAAGCAAGTTGCTGTGATTCAAAGTTAAGATAGAGTATTCGGTCATCTGAAACGCCTCGTTCACCGAGTGCGGCACAAATTTGCCGCAAAATTGCGCTTTTCCCGCAGCGCCGCATATCGGTAATTACTTTGATGACCGGTTTGTCGAGGTAGAGTAAGGCTTTTTCGATATAATCACTTCGTTTTACGGCTAATTCATCCATAAGGATATGATAGCATAAATAAAGCATCCTCGCCCTAAAGGGCGAGGTATTGAAGATTTCTCTTTGAAATCTTTACGCACGTGGGGGAACATATCCCCCACACCCCCAGCTTTACGCCCTAAAGGGCGGGGAATTATACCCTTAGAGATTAAAAAAAACGTCAAGAGTTTCTTGTATGGAAGAAACAAAGTGGAAAATAGTGATTTGTTTCTTGTATGAGAGAAATAAATGACGACCACTCATTCCCCGGCCTTGCTCCAGTTTGCGGGATTGTAAATGTCACCATCACGCACATAATAATCCCCGCGCACATCAAGAACATTATCGCTGCCCTGGGTGACATGGATGGATCCGGTTACAGAAATATATAGCGGGTCTTTTTTCATGTCCATATTCACCGGATTGCCGGTAAAAGGATTTACCGGATTTTCTATAAGACCGGCAAAAGCGATTGCCGGAACATCGGCATTGGACATAAACGTATTGTCCGTTTTAAGATTACCTTCGGCATCAAAATCTTTGACCAGTAACAGGGGATTGAATTGTTCAATGTCGAAAGGAATACCGATCTGCCTCCCCAGAAAATTCTGGCTTGCGCCATGGTCGGCCACCAGGATGATGCGGGTATTGTCGTAGACATCCGCGGCTTTGAGGTAATCAAACCACTCGGCAAGACGTTTCCACGCAGCCATATTTGTGTGAAAGGCGGCTTCCTTTTTAAAACGCCCCTCACCATAATTGGTCACCGCAAGTACGGGCCGGTATTCCGGCACTTGCAGCAAAGAAGGCTCATGGGTAGTATTGTTATTCAAAATAAGAGCGACATTCTCTTTTTTTGCATCAAAACCGGTAAGTTCAGGAAGATAATCAAGTTCAGCGTAACCCTTGAGGAAGAGTAATAATTTTTGCCCCAAAAACGGTGAACACCAATCGCCGAGCAAATATATGCCTTGACGAAATGCCAGGGGAGACACGCGGAATAAACTGTACCACAACATGTTCCGTTTTAGGACACCGCTCTCTGAGGGCAGGGGGATGTCATGTTCTTTTATCCATATATTAGTGTACTGCTCATTGGTGGTGCGTGGAGTGATTTCGGGATAGGGCGCATAGATACTTGGATCAGGTTTTTGGCTGTAATTTTGATAGGGCTGGTCGGCTACGGTGACCTCATAACCGACATCGGAAAAAATACGCGGCATCAGAAGAAGCGCTTCATTATGCTTTTCCACCATCGGCACATCGCTGCGTTTCATCATTTCAATGGGGGTGTATTCGTAGCCGCCAAAAATTGGCGGGGAGCCAAGCCGCGTGTAGCCGTTAAAGGACACTGTATTTGGATAATAGACAAACCCGGAGAACTTTTCCGCCAAATCGGGGCTTTCTTCTAATATATACCGTACAAAAATACTCATGGCGCGATCAAGCATGAATACGATAGTATTTTTTCCGGTTTTTGAAAGCTGAAAAATTGGTTCAACCGCAGTAATTTCTGCGTAATCACCCTGCCATGAGGCTTGTAATTTTTTGAATTCCCGCTGTATGCCCGTGATATTTACCACTGAAAACCCGCCAAGTGAAATCAGCACAATAGTGATTACGACGGGAACTGCCCGGTATGTCCTCTGTATAAAAAATAGGAACACTGCTGCAGCGCTAATAACAAAAATAAAAGACGCGTTCATCAATGATTCATTCCATGGATGGGATACACCGTTGTCAAATACAAGGTTTACGGAAATGAGCCCGTAATTGCCGGGAAAAAGAAAACAATTACACAATGCGCCGATACAAAGCACAAAGCCGGCAACGGCGAAGGCTTTTTTTACTTTTTCGGAAAAAAGAAAGAAGAGGCAGAGCGGCCAAAATAATAATAATCCCGCCGCCTGGGCTGCCGTGTTGGCGACAAAAAAGAGCGGGGTGGTATAGGAGTCTATAAACGAAAATTCCTGCGGCGAAGAAACAATAAGCATTGATGGCAAAAAAATGCCGGTTAAAAGAGCGAGTGCGCCAAAACTTAATAAAAAACGAATCATTGTTTCGCGCGGCGAAGATGCTATACGTGGCAGTTTTGTTATGAGGCACCGTAAAAATGGCAATAGCAAAGGAACAAGCGCAATCATACCGAACAGGGCCGACAAATTTGCACGTACCTTAATGTTCCCTTTATGTACGGCAAGAAGATAATAGACCATAAAAAGGCAGCAGACGGACAGAGCTGCAAGTAATATTTTCGCTTTGTTTTTCAAAGGAATAGCGTAATACAGATTTTTTAAAAGCGAAAAAATATTGTTGAGCGTCCAATAGATTACCAGCCCTGCGGGAGAATTGTAGAGCAGCACTAAAAAGATGAGCGCCATGCCGTAGAGCTGGATTTTATCTTTGAGGGGAAATCCGCGTGTATAAATGGCGCCGGCAATGATATTAATTAAGGTCATGATAATAGGAAGTATATTTATCCCGCCATCGTGAAACGAAATCAGTGCATCCGGAGCGCCCAGGTCGGTAATAAAAAGAAAGGACGCCCCTTTAAGTGCATCCAAATGCGACAAATACGAATAGGCGGCAATAAAAAATGGGATTTGAATCAATAAACCAAAGGTGCTTCGAAGCGTGTATACGGGATGATAATGATTTTGCCGGTAATACGTTGACAAAATCATGTATTGCTCATCCCCCTTAAAAACCGCCTTGATTTTTGCAATGTCGGGTGCAAGACGTTTTTGTATGTACCGTTCAAGCTGTTGCCATTTTTCCGCCACCGCATAGAGGGGCAGCGTCAAAATACTAATGGCGCCGCCAATGGCAAGGACGGAAATGCCGGGCGTCTTGAATACCTTTTGTGAAAAAACAAAAATCAGTTCGATGATTTCAACAATGGGATAGATAATTATGGTGTATAAAAAATTTGTCATTTAGCCTTTTCCCAGTTTTTTTCATCAAAAATATTGTCATGCACATGGATCCACTGGTCGTCCTTTATGTTAAACACATTTTTTTGATGCCGGAAGGGCATTGAAATATTATTTGTGGTAATAAATACCCCCGCCTGTTTTAGTTCATTGGTAACTGCATTACCGGTAAAGGGATTCACCGGATGATCAACTATACCATTTGTCGCCAACACCGGCACATCAGCATTGGTCATAAATGTCATATCGGTTTTGATTTCACCGTGGGCATCAAAATCTTTTACAAGTAATAGCGGCTGGTATTGTGTCCGTTGTTCACCGGTAGGAATTGCAAGCAGTGTTTCTGCATTGGGAACAGCGCCGCGCGGAATACCGGCGCCGTGGTCTGAAACGATGATGATACGGGTGTTGTCATATACCCCGGCAGCTTTGAGCGTATCAAGCCACTTTCCAAACATAAGGTAGAAGGCGCTGTTTCCGTGATAATTTTTATCGGCGGAAAAGGGACCGCTTCCACGGTTGGTAACCTGTTCAGTTGGGGTGTAGCCGGGATATTGTAAAAAAATGGACTCGTGGGTGGTATCGTTAGTAAGAAAAAGTGCGGAAGGTTTTTCCGCGTCAAAACCGGTAAGTTCGCTTAGAAAATCAAGCACCGCATAGGAGTTGATAAAAGCATCAATAGAATCGCCGATGTTTTCGGGACTCCAATATAGGCCATCATCGTATATTGCAATGCGTAAGGAAAGCGGAAAGATTTTTAAGAACGAAAACCAGAGCATGTTTCGTTCAATTTTTTTTGCGGTAATATCATCGTTACCAAAATGGCGCCGTTCATACCAGAGTCCACTGTAATGATTGATAGTATTTAGGGCGGTGATATTTTCGTACTGCGCATAAATGCTCGTATCCGGTATCCATGAATAATTTGCCCAGGAAGGATCGCTTACGGTAACCTGGAAACAAGAATCTGCAAATATCCGGGGCAACAACAACAGGGCTTCATTATGTTTTTGCACCAGGGGAACATTGCTTCGTGCATTGATTTCATGGGGTGTGTATTCATAGCCTCCCCATACAGGCGGCACACCAATAAGTGTGTGATTGGCAAATGATACCGTGTTTGGATAGAGGGTGAAACCGTCAAACTGTTTGCCCAAAGCAGGATGTTCGGCAAAAATCGGCAAAACATAACTGCTGATTGCACGGTCTGCCATAACGATCACCACATTCGCCTTGTCTTTTGATAAGGAAAAAACCGGTGACAGCGCATGGACACCGTCCCCGTTGAGGGTACGGGTTTTATTATAGCCGGACTGAATGGCAACCAAATTATGCGCCGAAAATATAATGAGTGAAGCAGCGATAATTCCACCCGCAGCATTTATTGCGGAAAGAGGAACGAGGCGCAATACTACAAGAAGGGTGATAAAAAGAAGGACGAGCAGGGCGGCGTTCAATACCACTGCGCTCCCGGGACTGATAAGCACACTAGGGGAATTAAAGGTAAAAGTATTGGTAATTGTGCCGTAAGCGCCTTGAAAGGCAAAGGTATTGGCCAGCGCCGGAAGAACGGCGGCAGAAAACAAAGCGGCGAGCTGATTTTTTACATGATCGCCAAACAATGCGTATACACACAAGGGCCAGAATAAAAAAAATCCGGATCCTTTTAGCACTGAATGAACCAAAAAAGGGAATGGGGAAGTATATGAATCAATAAAACTGAATTCTTCCGGGGAAGACGCAATAACTCCGGAGGGTATGCATAGACCGGTGAGCAAGACGAGTGTGGTACAACTGAGAATAAATAAAAGTGTCCGCCGTTGTGCATGGGCGGTAAGGGAGAAAAGCAAGTGTTCCTGCGCCCAGGTAACACATTTTAGTGCAAGCGGAATGAAAAACAGCGCCGCACAACAAAGCGCCAGTAAAAGACGCTTTTTGAACGACCCGGTATTGAAACAAAGCAAATACACAATGGCAAGTGTGATAAAAATCACAAGCAAAATATACAGTACACGAAGCGGATTTTTGAGTTTGTAAAAAATGTTCTTAACCAGGGACAGTATATTATTCATTGTCCAGTACAAAACTAATCCCGCCGGTGAGTTATACAGCAGCGCCAAAAATACCGCCGCCATACCGTATAGTTGTACCTTTTCTTTTACCGGGAAACCACGGGAATAAATGGCGCCCGCCGCAATGTTTATCGCTGTCATAGCGATGGGTAATATATTGACGGTAAAAGCGTCAATGTGCATCATGGTATCGGGCAAACTCAAATCGTGTATAAACAAAAAAGAAACGCCCTTCAATGCTTCCAAATGTGACAAATACGAATAGGCGGCAATGAAAAACGGTATTTGAATTAAAATGCCGAATGAGCTGCGCAGCGTATAGAGCGGATGATAGTGATTTTGCCGGTAATAGGTGGATAAAATAAGGTATTGTTCGTCGCCTTTAAATGCCGCTTTTATTTTTGCAATTTTTGGTTTGAGTTTTGCCGCTGTGTCGCGTTCTGTTTGCTGCCATTTTTCGGCAACTACATACAAGGGCAGACACAGAAACGTTACGGCAACACTCACACCGATAATCGCTATACTGGGGCTGTTAAAGACTTTGTAAATCAGTATATACGCAATTTCAATGATCTGCACAAGGGGGGAAATGATAAGCGTATACAGAAAGTTTGCCATTAACCGTCAGCCTTTCTTTTTTCTTCAAATACTGTTTCCACAAAACCCGCTAATCCGGTGTTATTTAACCGTACCGGTGTACACCCCGCCGCTAATCCCGCTTCAACATCCCGCCCATCATCCCCAACCATATACGACTGGGCTAAATTGATGTTGTACTTTTTTGCCGCCTGAAAAATCATCCCCGGCTTGGGCTTGCGGCATTCACAATCGATCTTATATTCAGGCCGCTCACCGGGAAAACCCTTGTCGGGATGGTGGGGGCAGAAAAATATATCGTCCACATACGCCCCGGCTTTTCCTAACTCGGTTTCCATTTTACGATGAATCAGGTCAAGCTCCTCTAGCGAAGCCTCGCCTCGTGCAATCACCGGCTGATTGGTGATAACAATGGCCAGATACCCGGCGTTGTTTATTTTCCGTATCGCTTCCGCTGCGCCGTCAATCAGTTTAAACGCTTCCGGCTTGGTAATAAAACCATTAAGCTTATTGATAGTGCCATCCCGGTCCAGGAATACCGCCCTTTGTTTTACCGATAAATTCCGGCGGCTGACCATGCCGTTTTCAATATCGGCGGAAACCTGGGCGTACCGGTCCGGCGTCCCCATATCCTTGATATATTCAGGACTCGGGTAGGCATAAATATTTCCGGCTGCCAGTAATGGTTTCAGGATGTCACGATCAAGGTCAACTTTTTCTGATAAAGGCGTAACCGCAGACAGCATTGCTTTTGATAAGATGTGGAGCCCCGCGTTTACCTGATTTTTGTAATACCGCCTGGTGTCTTCCTTGTTGAGCCATTGGATTACACGGTTATCAGCATCGGTCACAAGCAGTGCGCTGTCATACGGATGGCTGTTTGGATGGACCGCCAGCGTAGCCCAAGCCGGGGTAAGTCCCTTTCGTGTGCAGTGAAAATTGATGAAACGGGAGAAATCAATATCAAAAATGATGTCCCCATGTATCAGGAGAAAATCATCGGAAAGGCTTTCTTTTATTTTGTATAATGCCCCGGCGGTCCCCAGCGGTTCTGTTTCGGTATAATAGGATATTGCGCAGCCAAAATTACTGCCATCACCAAAATGCTCTTTTATAATATGGCCAAGGTGACCCACAATCATGATAATATCGGTCAGATGATTTCTTTTAAGACATCCGATCTGGTATTCCAGAATCGGTTTACCGCAAAGGGGGATCATCGGTTTGGGAATGTCTGACGCAACTGAGGCGATGCGCGTCCCTTTGCCGCCGGCCATGATAACTGTTTTCATTTAAAAAAGCGATCCTCGATCATAAGACACAGGGCATGATAAATGGGAAGGTGCAATTCCTGTATTTTGTACGTTTCTGTTTCCGGCACAATGATGGCGGTGTCCGCAATGTTTGCAAGCGCTCCGCCGGTTCCACCGGTCAGGGCAATAGTTTTCATGTTTTTTGCCTTTGCGGTTGTCATGGCGAAGAGTATGTTTTTTGCGTTGCCGGAAGTAGAAATCCCCAAAAAGGTATCCTTCGCTGCGCCGTATCCGTACACCTGCTGGGCATAGATGATGTTGCCGTCCATATCGTTTATGCAGGCGGTTGTCAGTGCGGTATGGGCCGACAGCGCAATGGCCGGTAAGCCCTGCTGAATGTTCAGCCCGATATACTCTGCATGTTCCGGGTTTACCATTCGTAGTTTTTCAATAAACGTATCGCTTAAGGGCCGCTTTTTTATAAACCCCTTCATCAATTCGCCGACAATGTGGTCCGCGTCCGCTGCGCTTCCTCCATTACCGGCAACCAGTAATTTTCCCCCCGCCTCAAAAGTTTCCGCCAACTGATGGTACGCGTTAAAAATAGCGGCTTTATTCCCGCTTAACTGCGGATACCGTTCTATTAATTGTTCCAAATAATCCATAACGCTTTCCTATTTTAGAGAAATTTCCGGCGGAGCATAAACCGCATCATTCTGCCAGGTAAGGAGCCGGGGCATAGTACCAAGTTCAAAGGCTGCTTCATGGGAGATTGGGGTACCAATACCGGATACAACATCATAAAGCTGTCCCGTTCCCGGAAACGAAACCCGTATTGATAGTGCAGAGTTTCTGTCATTCCAGAGGATAAGGGTATTTTGGTTATCCTTCCCGCGAAAATAAAAAGAGACCAGGGAATCCGGTAAGGCATTTCTTTGAGGAAGTTCGGGATGGTATTCAAGCCCGGCGAGTTTTTCTGCGCAGAGCGCGTAAGCGTTGGCCCCTTTCTTTTTTGAAAAATCAGGATACACCAGCCCAAAAAACTTTTCTGAATCAATGCGTGTTGGCGATTGTCCCCGGTTGTAAGGATCAAACAATTGATACCATAAAATGACCCGCGCGCCCCGTGCCGCAAGGCCGCTTATGGTCTTTACCACATAGGCGGGTAACGTATCCTCTGTGGTTTTATCGGGGTACCAGCCGCCGGTGGGATACCCTACTTCTGTTATCCATATTTCTCCCGAATAATTATAACGGGAAAGAATGGTCACCATCCGGTCGTACAGTTTTGCTGAAGATTGGGGATTCAGTCCATAGGGGTGAAAAGCAATCGCGCTTACCTGTTCCATGGCGCCGGATTCAAACATTCCCCGGATATAGCTGTCAGGAACACGCCAGAAAGCGCCCGCCAAAATAACCGCATCTGGATCAACCTCCCGGATTCTTTGTGCCGCCGCTTTTGTCAGTTCAAAAAATTCCTTTTTTGAACCATGCCAGAATATGCCGTTTGGTTCATTCCATATTACCCATGCGTCAACCTTACCCCGGTACCGGCTTACGGTATTTTCTACATACCGGAGAAACAGGGGCATGTTTTCAGGCGAAATATATTTTCGTGTTTTCCCATTTGAATAAAGCCAGGATGTATCATAGGCTAAAACAGCCAGTATTTTTTTTCCGGCATGTTTCCCGCCGTTCACAAATGAATCATACCAGGAAAAATTCCATTGATCCTTTTGAGGTTCTATAGAACTCCAATAAAAAGTAGTTTGTATCCAGGCAATATTCATCTCATCAAGCAGCGCATATTCTTCCGGAGTAGTTCTATGGCCGGCATGATCCATACCGATAAAGTCATTAGGAATGGTAACAGGACTTCCAGGAGGCAGGGGAGTGGCCGTACAGGAAATAAAAAACAGTAAAAGAAATAAAGTGAATGTTGTTGACTTTATCACGGTGTCCCTCCTGCATTATAGATGGTCCATGCCTGTGTTCCTATTTCCGTAAAACTGGTAACAATCACATTTCCCTCTTTTTTACGCAGAGCCCTGACAAGGTTAACGCGGTTACAGGGATTACAGAAGATCATCATAAAGCCGCCGCCCCCGGCACCGGATATTTTAGCGGATTCTGCGCCGTTTTCCAGGGTGTACCGGTACAGGTCATCAAGAAAACTATTTGATATGGATTCGGCGATATTTTTTTTTGCCAACCAGCCCTTAAGGAGGCATTCGGAAAAGTTTCTCATAT
>BNUY01000055.1 GCA_025997715.1 Spirochaetia bacterium | reverse complement strand
TATCCGCGGCGGATTTTAAAAAAGGGATCAAGTATTTTGTATATCAAAAACGAATCATCTGGTATTATCACTATACAACCGATACTGAAAACTTTATTACTTTTCTTGATGAGCGGCTGCGTGTTGATGAAGAACAGGATTATCTGCAAAGAATTACGACCCAGCCTGACAGCTACTCGGAAGAAAAGTATTTTGAAAAGCTAAATGCCTTTGGGACATTAACGCTCAGTTTTAATATAAAACCGAACGCTGAAACAAATGTCCCTTTGTCTGCGGGGCAATTATATGAAGTTTACAAACAGCGCAACGAAATAGAGGTCATGTTTGACAGCTACAAGAACTTTCTAAAAGCGGACGTGACCTATATGCAAAACCGTCATGTTTTGGAAGGGTGGCTTTTTATTAATTTTATCGCTATGGTCGCCTACCACAAACTTTTCGACCGGCTGCGGGCCGCAAATCTGCTATCAAAACAATCGCCGAAAGATATTATAGAATTGGCAAAGGCAATCTACAAAATGCGTATCAGAGGCGAATGGCACCGTAGCGAAATACCAGCCCGGGTCCTTAAAATTTTTGAAAAAATCGGTATAGACTACCTAAAATAAGCGGAGTTAGGGGTTAACCATACGGGGCACGGTGCGGCTTCGGGATCTCCTTCGGCATATCTATGTACTGATCCCGGTGTTCGATTTCCGCAAACACTATTGGATAGGTGATGAGGAAGTTGAGAAGCTCCTCAATCATGGCGAAGGCTGGCTGGAAAACCATCCGGCGAAGGTTCTTATCACCCGCCGCTACTTCAACAAGCTGGGGCGTTTAACACGGCTGGCCCTGGATCGCCTTGATAACGGCGAGGGGGGCGTGGAAACCACAATGGATGCGGCGGAGGAAACAACGCCGGATGGAATCGCGGCTATCATGTCGGCCGCTGCGGAAAACGAAACTTTTCCGTTCCGCCTTAACACCCTGCGCCTGCTTGCGGTACTCTCCGAGTTAAAAGCGGGAGGCGTCCATTCGGTGATCGACCTTGGCTGCGGCGAGGGGAATCTGCTGCAATTGCTGATGAAAGAAAAAACAGTTACCGCCATCGCGGGAACCGATGTGTCCCTGTCCGCGCTGGAACGGGCCGCCGAAAAACTCAAGCTGGACCGCCTGGGCGAAGAAAAGAAACCCACCCTGTTCCAAAGTTCCCTCTGTTACCGGGACAAACGTTTCAAGGGCTACGATGCGGCGGCAATCGTGGAAGTAATTGAACACCTTGATGAAGGCCGCCTCCCCGCCCTGGCCCAGGTGGTCTTTGGCGGCGCGGCTCCCCGGATGGTGATTGTTACCACCCCCAATGCCGAATACAATGCCAACTATCCCGGCATGGAAGCGGGCCGTTTCCGCCATGCCGATCACCGCTTCGAGTGGAACCGCGCCCAATTCCGCGCCTGGGCCGATGCCGTCGCGGCCCGTTACGGCTATACGGTGCGCTATGAGGATGTAGGCGCGTGGGACGAGGAAAAAGGATCGCCCACCCAGATGGGGGTCTTTACCAAATGAGCGTAAGAATCGAAATCCCCGAACCCTGCCTCGTGGCCCTGGTAGGCGCGTCAGGAAGCGGCAAGTCCAGTTTCGCCAAAAAACATTTCAAGCCCACCGAGGTTCTCAGTTCCGATTATTTCCGGGGCCTCGTGTCGGATGACGAAACCGATCAGAGCGCCAGCGCCGCCGCTTTTGACAGCCTCTACTACATCGCCAACAAACGCCTTGATTCAGGCAGGTTTACCGTTATCGACGCCACCAATGTCCAGCGCTCCTCCCGGGAAAAGGTCCTTGCACTGGCCCGCGCCCAGAATGTATTTGCCGCAGCCATCGTGTTCGACATGGGCGAAGAAATCTGCATTGAACGGAACAAAGCGCGGCCCGACCGGAACTTCGGCACCCATGTAGTACGGGGCCATATACGCGAGCTCAAACGGAATATACGCCGTCTGCAAAAAGAAAGGTTCCGTTATGTGTATGTCCTGCACAGCCCCGATGAAGCGGCGTCCGCCGAAATAATCAGGACCAGGCTCTGGAACGACAAGCGTGATGAAACCGGCCCCTTTGACATTATCGGTGATGTCCACGGCTGTTACGATGAACTCTGCGAGTTGCTGGAAAAAATGGATTATGTTGTGGATCGCGCCGCCTGTACCGCCGGTCCGCCAACAGGCAGGCGGGCAATCTTCCTCGGTGATCTCTGTGACCGGGGCCCGTCCAATGCCGCGGTGCTGCGCATGGCAATGAACATGGGCGAAAACGGCGCGGCCCTCTGCGTGCCGGGTAACCACGACATGAAGCTCCTCCGCAAACTCCGGTGCTGGAACCGGTGTCGGTGTTGCTGGGGTCCCACCGGTCGGCGACCAGCGTCAGGCCCTCACCCTGCTCATGACCGTGATGTCCAGGCCGAACCTGCTCCTCCTTGACGAGCATACCGCCGCCCTGGACTCCCGGAATGCGGAGATGATCATGGACCTTACCCTGCGCTTTGCGGCGGACTACCGCCTCACCGTTATGATGATCACCCACAATATGACCCATGCGTTGGAGGCAGGCAACCGGCTCCTGATGATGGACGGCGGGGAGATTATTCTTGACATAGACGCGGCGGAAAAGGCAAAATTGAGTACGCGGGATATTGTGCAGCGGTTTAAGGATAATAAATAATCCTCGCCCTAAAGGGCGAGGTATTGAAGATTTCTCATTGAAAGCTTTGTTTTTGTGGGGAACAAATCCCCCACACCCCCAGTTGAATCGCCCTAAAGGGCGGGGAATTAAACCCCAAGAGATTAAAAACCGGGAACTGGCAAATGACGAGATGCTGCTGGGGTGACCTGCTTTGTCCTCAAGAGAAGGAGATGATATATGACCCGTACGGTGCACTGCAAAAAGACTTCGGTATCCGGTAATAGGAAATCGGTAGGTTCTACTGTAATTCCTTGTTCTGTAAGGATTTGCCCCCCCCCCCATGGTTTTGTCTGCTTTTGCTTTTCTTACCCGCTGTCCTTGGTGCGCAGGAGAGCGGTATTTCTATCGGCATAGGCGTTGAGCCGACTTTCAGAGACATAGATATTGAGCCGAATCGCATCATCATCGAAAACCTGGGCTTTGGCGGGTTATTTCAGGCGGATTATCGCTTTAATTCGCTGTTTGCCATCGGCGTCCGCGGGGGAGTAAGTTATTCACCTTTTACCGAGTATGACCGCCTTTTAACCTATCGGGGAGATACCTTTTTCCGGTGGTACTTTTACCGTCCCCTCAATGCTCACTTCTTTTTGCAGGCCGGTATGGGGCTCATGTCCACCCATCGCGGGTGGGATGCAGAGAATGCACGGGGAACCTTCGATGTGGGCGGGGCTGCCGGTGTACGCTTTCTCTTGCCCCATAACTGGTATATAGAAGTCTTCGCCCGGGTCGGCTATCCCTTCATTGTCGGGACGGGTTTTGCTTTTGGCTTGCGGATTCATCCTAAGGTGAAGGTTTCAACGGTAGAGAAAGTTGTCGAAGTAGAAAAGATAGTCGAGGTAGAGAAGTTTGTTGAGGTACCAGTCGAAGTAGAAAGGGCAGTCGAGGTAATGAAGTTTGTTGAAGTTCCTGCCGAAGTAGAGAAGATAGTCGAGGTGAGGAACCCTGTTGAAGTACCGGTTGAGAAGGAAAAACCTCTCCCCGAATCCTTCCCCCTTTTCTTTGGGCCTAATGGCTCGTCGCTTTTCTCTTCGACCCTTGGTAGTACGACAAGGCGGCAAAATGAAACGACCCTGAATCAGGTAGTTAAACTGCTGGTGGAAAACCCCCGTTTCCGGCTTAGGGTGGAGGGCTACGCAAATCCCGTTTTGAAAACTAGGGCCGAGTCAATAAACGAACTAGTTCCGATCAGCCGGAGCCGTGCGCAGGTTGTCGCAGATTGGCTGGTACGCCAGGGTATCGTACGAGACCGCCTTGTTGTTCTGGCTAATGGCGGCAATAACAGTTACCCAAAAGGAGGAGCCCAAAACCGCCGGGTGGATCTCCATGTGATTCGATGAGGGGGGCTGCTGGGGTGATAAAGAGATTCTGGAGATACCCCTTTCCCCGGACTACCTGCGCCCCTACACGGAGACTATCCGGCGATACCGTACCGTCCGGCCCGAAGTGAGCATCTCGCCGGATAATACGTCGGCCCTGACTCCCGCTATGCAAACAGCGCCTCATCGGTATGGGGCAGAAAGCAGGCCGCCACAAACTCGTCCATATAATTCGGATGGGAGGACAATTCCAGGTAGGTCATGCTTTGGGCGATTTCGCTCACCTTAGCGGCGGCCCCGGCGGAATTGACCATGGCATAGGCCCCGGTGAGGCTGGTATTGCCGATATAGTGGTACTTTTCCAGGGGGATCTTGGGGAACATGCCGATACGGATGGTCTTTTCGATATTGATACCGCTGCCGATGCCCCCCGCCACGTACACTTCCTCAATGCCGTCAATGGAAAAGTCCATAATCGCCATCATCGTCCTGATAGCGGAGAAAATTGCCCCCTTGGCCCGGATAAAGCTGTCGATATCCGTCTCGTTCAGGGCAATATCCGCTTCGGTAGCGCTGTCTGCGGCAAAAGCAAGGACATAACTGGCGGCGCCGTACTCGTCCCGGCTGATCCGCTTGCCGTCCCGGATGATTTTCCCCTTGGCGTTGATGATCTGGCAGCGGAAAAGCTCCCCGATGGTGTCGATAAGGCCGGAACCGCAGAGGCCGGCGGCCTTCTGGCCTGCGTCCCCTATAATGGAAACGGTGGGCTCCATGCTTTCGGCATCGATGGAGCAGGCTTCAATGGCCCCGTCGGTGGCCCGCATACCGCAACTGATGTCCCCGCCTTCGAAAGCGGGGCCGGCGGAACAGGCGCAGGACATGAGCAAATCCTGGTTGCCTAAGACCAGTTCCCCGTTGGTGCCAAGGTCAACGAAGAGGGAGAAGGTTTCCTTCTTATATATACCCGATGATAAGACCCCGGCGGTGATGTCCCCGCCAACGTAGCTGCCGATATTGGGAGCCAGAAGCACCTCGGCGTCGGGGTTCAGGCTCAGTCCCAGGTTGAGGCTGCGGAAACCCTGTTTATGGAAGAAAGCCGGCACATAAGGCTCCAGCCGGAGGAAGTCCGCATAGACCCCGGTAAAGAGGTGGGCCATGGTGGTGTTGCCCGCCATCACCGCCCGGTATATGGCGGTGGGCTCGATGCCCGCCTTTGTGCAAATCTGGTCAATCAGGGGAAGGATGGTGTCTTCAATCACCGCATTCCGCAGCCGTTCCAGGCCGCCCTTCTTCGTGCTGGCGATGATACGGCTGATAACATCCGCCCCAAAGCGGATCTGGCCGTTGCCCCCGGAACCGCCCGCCAGGAGCGTCCCATCCCGAAGGTTCGTGAGTACCATGGCCACCGTGGTGGTGCCGATGTCTATCGCGAGGCCTGGCAAAACAGGCTGATCCCCGGCGCTTGCGGGAAGGACATCCAGGATCACGTCCCGGGTCTCCTGCTTGCGGACGACACATATAATAGAAAAGTTTGATTCACGCAGGGTTTGGGGAAGCTTCCGCAGGGCGAAAATGCCCAGTTCCGCTTCCGCGCCTGAGGTTTCGGTATACATAGCCAGAAGCCGTTCCCGGTCTGCCATGGCGTCATCCAAAGCGGGGGGCGTCAGGGTGAGGGCGACGGTTTCGATGCCGCTGTCACCCCGGTAGCCCAGCTCGTCCAGGTCCTTGCCCAGGGCGTCAAAGGCAACCCGTTCCCGGCCTTCGCTGAGGTCAGTCACCTTGATGCGGCTCTTAAAGGCCCCGGCGGAAGCGGGCACCTCGACCTTCAGGTCCGACGCGGGCTTGACACTACATGCCAGCCGCCAGCCCTCGGCGTAGTTCACCGCGCTGATGTGCCGGGAAGCTTCGCCCTCCGCAGTTCCTTCAAGGAGCCTGACCCGGCATTTGCCGCAGGTCCCGTTCCCCGAACAGGGGGCATCTATATCGACCCCGGCTTTCCGGGCAGTCTCCAGGAGAGTTTCCCCCTCGGGGGCAAGGGCGGTAACGGCGGTCCCACCCTCAATGGTAAAAAGTATCGTGCGGTTATTGGTACTCATATCGTCCCTTTTTTATCAATTTACCCCGGATTTGGAATACTGTCAATCATTTTTTTGCGAAATGGGAGAAATTTTGCCCCACATCCGGTCACTTGCAATTATTGCATAGGATTGAAAAGATAGTTGCGGGGAGAAAATGCTTAGGTTCAGGGAAGCCGCTTCATCGGATATTACTACTATAATGGCGCTGGAACGGGCCTGTTTTAACAGGGATACGCAGGAAGCGGAGAGTACGTATCTTGAAAGGATTGACGCGTTTCCGCAGGGGTTCATTGTCATGGAATCCGGGACTGAGTTTTTAGGCGCCGTTTCCTCTGAACTATGGCAATACGAACCATCGATAGCCAGAGATTCCTTTACCCTTGGCCATTCAATAAAGAAACAATTAAAACTTGCAGGGGATGAATTGTACATTTCTTCAATAGGCATTTTCCCCGAATATAGAAAATGCGGATATGGGAAATTGTTGTTCAGAGAATTGATAAACCGGGTACACGTTTTGTTTCCGCTTGTGGTAAGGGGGATATTGCTTATAAATGAAGAATGGTACGGTGCACGAAAAATTTATGCAAACAATGGGTTCCACGATGCCGCCGTTTTTGATGATTTTTTTACTTCGGATGATGGAACAAAAACGAATGGTATCGTCATGAGAAACGATGACATCAGAAAATTATCATTGGGTAAAATATTTTAAGCCGTCACTTGTCTACGGTAGTAAGGAGTTAATTATGAACAGACATTCAAGACTTTTTTACATTCCATTAGGGCTGATCGGTTTAGCGGCCATGGCGGCGGTGTTCGGTACCATAACCATGCTGCTCTGGAACACGCTTTTGCCGCCTCTTTTCGGCTTGCCGCCGCTGAGCTGGCTGCAAGCGGCCGGATTGCTGGTTCTTTGCCGGGTGTTGTTCGGCGGGATTGCCGGCGGTTTGGGGGGCGTCATGGGCGGCAGAAGGCGGGGGCACGAAAACCTGTTTCGCGGGAAATGGGATGCCATGTCTGACGAACAGCGGCAGCACTTGGCCGAGGAGATTAAGAAGCGGCACGGCTTTGACCCACGGGAAAGATTTAACGGTGAGCGGAACCCCTGGAACCGGGGCGATACCGGCGGCCAGGAAAATGCGGACACCAAGAAGGACGGTACGGACTGAGGTCCGTCAGACAGGCCATGCCGCAGACGGGTGCAGCCCTTGCCTTTGCCGAGTTTCGTGACAAATTAGCGGGGTTTATCCGCAAGCGGGTATCCCGTGTTGAAGACGCGGAAGATATTCTGCAGGAATGTTTTTACCAATTTACCCGCATGGATGAACTCGGTAAACCGGTGGAGCAAACGGCGGCATGGCTCTACCGGGCGGCGCGTAACCTCATCATCAACCGTTACAAAAAAAAGCAGGAAGTGCAGTTTCCGGCTGCAGACGATGATGATGAGGGCGCGAATTTTCTGGATGAGATTACCGATGTTGCTTTTGGCGGGGAAACGACGCCGGAAACAGCGTATTTGCGCGGCCTTATTTTAGACGAAATTAAAAATGCGGTGGATGAGCTTTCGCCTGAACAGCGCGAGGTGTTTGAATTAACGGAATATTACGATATGCCCGTAAAGGAAATTGCAAAAAATACCGGCGTTAGCGTTAATACCGTGCTTTCCCGAAAGCATTATGCGGTGGTGCATTTACGGAAGGCACTTAAGGAATTGTACACAAACGTTGTTGGAGACCGGTAGGTAGACACGAACTAAATTGTGTATACCGGCGAAATTTAACCACACGGACGGCACGGACAAAAGAAAAAGACAAGCAAAAAACCGGTCCGTCCTGTCCGTGTGGTCAGTGGTTAAATTTCTTCTGTCCGTGATTATGGAAAAACCCTATTGCAAAGATATTTTTATTATGGTATGCTTTAAGTACGTTTATTATAGGAGGTACATATGAAAAAATCTACATTTTGGGTCATGTGTTCTTTATTGATTGTCCTTTCGGCTGGTTCCGTATATGGACAAGGGTTTACCGGGCCGGGCGCCGGAACAGCCAATGGTCAGGTTCAAACCGTTACGGTCATTCAGGCAAGGGGGCTTCCGGATCATTCCCTGGTAATATTGACCGGTTCTATCGTACAATCACTTGGACGTGAAAAATATACATTCCGTGATTCTACCGGTGATATTACCGTTGATATTGATCGGGACCTTTGGACATTACTCGGTATTTCTATCGGTACAAATGACCGGGTAGAAATAGGAGGCAAAATTGATGTTGAAAAACGAGTGGTTGAGGTTGATGTAAAGTACATCAAGAAATTGTAATTCAGTTTTTGGGGTAAATTTTGCCCCCTACCATGTCTCCCGCCGCACCACATCATCCCGCAGCAACACGGTATCGAACACCGACACGAAGCGCCGTATATCTACGGGATTTTTCTGGTAATTGGCGTTGGAACCGATGGCGGAAAACCATTGTTCAAACGATGATTCCCGGTTAAGCCGGCCATATCCCACGGCGGTTTTTTCGCAGCCCAGGTCACGGGCCGCACCCAGCCAGTCGTTGAGGTCGTCCTGGAAATCGCTGATGATAAAGAAACTGGACCGCTCATTGAGGTACCGCTTGCAGTACTCAATCCCCGCGCCCAGCACGGTACTGCCCCCGGAACTAACAGCCCCGATGTCCGCAAGGGTGGTGTCGGAACAGAGGCGGTCGGACCAGCAGACCAGCCGGCTCAGGCGTTTATTAAAGGCCCCCTCGGCCCGCATGATAGTCTGGATGACCCGCTTTACAAAACCCTGAGGAACGCTGCCGGATACATCCAGCAGGATACACAGGTTGTTCAGGTTGTAGTTTTCAATGCGGTAGCGGCGGGGAATGAGGACATCACCAAACCGGTTGCGGTTAATATTGTAGAGAATATCCGTGTGGAGCCGGTTCCGCTTGAGGAGGAGGCTCCGTTCCCGCAGTATCCGTACCAGGTCCTTCACATCGTTTAGTTCAGTAACGGTGTTGACCGTTGCGGTGTCGGCATAATTATCGGTCCGCCCATGCCGGATAATTTCCGGTTCGTAGGCGGCGTTGCTTTCCGCGTCTGCGGCGGTCTTCCGGGTTTCCTGTATGTCCTGTATGCGCCGCTCGGCGGCCTGCATAGCGTTATAGGTGCTGACATCGCTGGACTTAATTTTCTTACCCGGCCCGTCCCCGATGTGGTCCAGGAAGGAGTTCAGCTCGGTGCAGAGGAAACTCATATAGCTCATCCAGTCCAGACCCTCAGGCCAACCTTCACGGGGAAAGATAAATCCCGCAAGCGGGCCGCCCTCCAGGCCGCCGCCGGGCGCCTGTGTTTTGCGGTTCTCTGCGAACAGAATTTTTCTGTCCTCTTTGAAAAGCTTGGTATTGATCTCCATGGCCTGGGCTATGTCGGAAAAACGGTTGTAGATGTAGGTAGTATACGTACCCAGCTTGGAAGTTAAATTCCGTTCCGGTGGGAGACGATCCATGAATTTATGGCGGTTGCGCCCGAAAAATTCCTCGAACTGCTGGCGGTGCGCATGGGGGCGGTTAAAGTGGTTGTAGAGGATGTGCCCCTTCTCGTGGAGGTCCCGTGCCATAAATGTCGCGCTGTCAACGTTACGGTCAATATAGATGCAGTACTCCCCCCGCATGGCCCGGTAGGAAAAACTTACGGGCGCTCCCGATATCCCCGGCGCGTCAATATAACTAATGCGGATATTGAGCCGTTCCAGCAGCTTATTTGTTTCCCGGTATTGGGCCGGCTCCCAAGCGGCGAATCGGGAATCCATTTAAAAGGCGCTTTTCATCATGAGCTGCGTTGCCTCATCCCGGAGTGCGGAATAAGCGTCACGGATACTGCGGAGCAGCTTTTGGGGCCCACTTTCACCGGCCTGTTCCTCCTCCAGGATGCCGATGAGGTAGTCCAAGCGCTGCATGTCGTTAGAAAAGGTGTAGAGGTCCGCCTTGTTATGGGTAATGCGCTGGCGGAGACGCTCGGTGTCTTCGGCATTAACGCCGTAGGATGCGCCGATGTGGGCGGCCAGGGCGTCAAGGTTCGGGTCATTGATGTCCCGGAGTACCGAAGATTCGTGGAAGAGGACCCATTCATTGACGGCGTCCGCGGCGCTCTTGCCCCGGAAGTCCAGGGACGCGCTAAGCGCTTCACCGGAGACAGAACCTGTGTCCGCCTCATTCCGGGAGGACAGGATATCGTAGAGCCGGCGGTACAGGGTTTCCGCGCTTTTCATATAGGCTTTGCGCTGCTTTTCAGTAAAGGTGTTGGTGCCCAGGCCGATGAGACCGAAGACCATGTTGAGGATGGCCGCCCCGTGTTCCGTTGTGGTCAGGCCCTTGCGGAGGAAGGACAGGGTGATCTGGTAGAGATACCAGAGGGTGCGGCCGGAGATGAAGTTGTACACATACCGGGAGTCGTCGTCATACATGGTGTTGTAGACCTGGTTGTTGATGTCCATGGTGTAGACAAGGTCCTTGTCAATGTCCCGGTTGTCCTCCTCGAAGGAACGGAACAGGGTGCGGAACATCATCTTCAAGCCGTCCCGCAGATAGTTTTTCTGCCAGGGGGTAATTTCCTTTTCCGCAAACACCACCAGATCCTTCGATAAATCAGCCTCGTCCTGGAGGAATTCGTCAAGAAAACTATCGTTGCTTTCGTAGGAGAGATTGATGATGCAGAAACGGTTGAGGATGGGAGCCATGATGTTGAACTGGAAGGGGATGTTCTGCTTATAGTTCGCTGCGGCGATAACCAGGGTCGATTCGGGCAGGGTCCGGCCGTTCCCGATCTTCCGCTCAAAGACCAGCTGCAACAAAGCGCCCTGGACATTTTCCTGGGCGGTACTCAACTCATCCAGAAACAGTACCGAAGGCACATGAAAATTATTTTCCTGGTCCAGGATGTTCCGGTACCAGTGGGGGGCCAGCAGTTCCAGGTAATGCTCCCCGGTTTCGCGGTCCTCAGCCCGGACCTGGAAGCCCAGGATCTCCTCCTGGGAAAACCGGGAACCGATCAATGTTTCTATATGGTAACCATTGCGCCGGGCCCAATTGTACACCACCGTTGACTTGGCAAGCCCCGGATTCGCCATCAAAAGGGCGGGAACCTTGCTGTCCCTGGTTATCTCTATCGCTATTTCGATCCGGTCCCGGATTTTGTTTATGCCGGCCATAATTAAACGTCCCTGCTCTTAATCTCCTGGATTTTTAGCACAACAACTACACCGGTAATTATCAACGCCATATTTATCTCCTTTCCACGAGGCCTGGGCTTATTCATGACCACAGTATCGGCATTTCTATGCTTGCAGTCAAGCCAGGGAATATACATACCAGCAATTTTACTTTTAGGAAAACCACCGACCACACCGACCTCACAGACGCAAAAACTATGAGGAAAAACAACCGCAATGTCGAAGAAGTCGAAAAAGAAGAGGAAAATATAGTTAAAATCCTCAAAAACTTCTTTGACTTTGTTTACTTTGCGGTGAAAATTCCTTGTTTGTTGGATTTGTCCGTGTCGTCTGTGTGGTCCGTGGTTAAATTCCTTATAATTTGTGGGTAAAAGTAAAATTGCTGTATACATACCGTAAGATTACCGTATGTTTAAGGTGTGTGCCGTGAGAATTCTCACGAACAATCATGAAATTTCAAGGAAACCGGGTAATTTTCCAGGTTTTATTCCGTAAGCGCCATTTCACGCCGTACCATGCCGCTGATAATCTCCGTAGGAGATTGCTTAGTAGCCAACATCTTTGACGTTAAGTACTGCGCAGATAACTGGTCAAGAAGGACCATCATATTACGGTGCTTTATAAACGGCCCTTGGACAGAAGGGTCTGCCTCCGGGGTGGTTTCCGTTAAAAGTTTATCAAGTTCGTATGCTTCTTCTTCGGTCATATCAGACATAGCCGTTGTTTTCCTCCACATAATGGTAAAAATCTTTCCTGCATCTCATGGCATGAAAGACATTGTAACATCCATCTTTCCTTATATTATACATTACTTCGAGTAAATTACTATTCCGATCAAACCCAATAAGCAAATATTTGTTGGCATATTTGGGCATTAAGCCATCAAACAAAACCATTGACATAGCACAGAGAATGTCTTCCTTCGGGATGTGGTGGTCAAATGCCGATTGGTTAAACTCAATGGTCATGTCCTAAATATACGCTTTTTTCGGCATTTTGGAAAGGTGCATCGGGTGGGAGCGCAGTGGCACCGGGTTGCGACAGGCCCATATTCTTCTGTTCCGCCGCTTCCAGGTCTTCTTTATAGTTAATATTGAAAAACACCTTCCCATCGTCAAATTTTTGCCGTACCCTATATATAGTGTATTAAAGGTTTTCATAACGGGAAAACATACTATATGTAGTGTTGCAATAACATCACTGCAACCCATAAAACAGGATTTTTTTCTACTTTACGCGGAATCCTTTAGGGCTGTAGAGGCCGGGTCCAGACGGTGGATTATGTCCTCCTGAATGGCCGGGGACAGATCCAAAAAATTCACAAAGGTTCCGTGAATCCGCATGATATAAACGCCGCTGGGGGCGTATTTTTTCGGCTCCGCCAAAACTTTCCTGAGCATCTCCGGGGTCGTAACGTTGACGTAAAGGTAATAGGGGGAAATACTCTGATTTGCAGGATTAAAAAACAAAGGTGCGATAACCCGGTCCCGGAATTGTTTGCCCCGGCCATTATAATCAGGGGCATTAAAATACCGAGGATTGACCCCGAAATGAGACGCATATCCTCCGTCCATTTCCAGATAGGGCAGTTTCATCCCCGAAAGAACCCGGAAGCCCAGCCCCGAGTCGGCATCGCCGAAAAGGGGATCGACTCCGTAGTTGAGCATATCACGGGCCTTTCTTCCATCGGGGGTGGCGCCCACCCAATATCCGTAAAGCAGATGTGTTGAGGGAGTACTCCAATCGGCCCGGAAATGATTCCCCAGATAGTTGAGTTTCGCCTTGACCATTCCGGATATTTTCCGGACAATCTCCGCAGCCTCTTCATCCGCCACGCTGATGTTGTTGCCGAATTTCGGACATTCCAAAAGAAAGCCCCGCAGTTCTTCCTGTCCCTCAAAATCACGGCTAAGGGCTTCCAAAAGCTGCCCGGCGCAGCCGGGTCTTTCCCGAAGCAGCGCATCTACGGCAATAAAAGAATCCGCCGCCACCGAAAGTCCGTGGATCAGGCAGCCTGAAGCATTGTAACGGGTTCCCTGATGGAGATGATCCCGCATATCATAACCGGTTTCCCGGCCACCCATGAAGGTGCTTAGAAACGGTACCGGCAGGAGAGCCACCGCACGGGAAGCGTCATTGGCGGCGGCGGCCATTTGGTCTATACAGAATTCGGCGTTTCGGTAAAAAATGTCCCGTACTCCCTGTAAACGTTCCTGGGAACTTTTACTTCCCCCGGATGGCAGTATCTGCTTGCCGGTGATAAGCGACACCCCGTCGTTGAGGGAAAGTTCCAGAATCTTTCCCAAGTTGAGCCAACTGTTGGTAGTGTTTCCATTGTCCTTTCCCATAATAAGGGGCTCCTGACAGCCGGCCACTGCATAATCCGCCAGATCCTCTTTCTGTATGCCACCATTGGCCAGAACCTCAAAGAGAGAATCATCATTAAAGAGGGATGGGGTCAGACAGCCGGGAGTAAAGAAAAAGCGGCCTAATTCCTGGTAGAGCGTTTCCGGCGTATTCCGGTGAATCTTTACCGAAAGTATGGGTTGGGGCAGATTCATCCCGTAATAGGCGTCCAGGAACGCGTAACTTGCGGGATTGGTCAAATCCCGGCCTTCGCCGTCCTTTCCGCCAATAAGAATATTTTGCGATATGGCCCAACTGCGGCTTCCCACATTAAAGAACACCAGAAAATGCGCAAGAAGCGCCGCCGCTTCTTTCCGGCCTAAATTCTCCGCCGCCCGGTAAGGTTCAAAAATCCGGTCCGCGTTGCCCACCGAAAATGCGTAGGGATTAGGCGCCTGTTCCAGACACATGATCTGCCATAACAGCAGAAAACTTTGAATCGCCTGGTAGAGATTTCGTGCCCCATGCCGGGGAACTTCCCGCAGGGTTTCAGCCATTAAGGTGAAACGCCGGCTGTCATCACCGGCGGATTCCCTGGCCTTGCGTTCCGCAATTTCTCTGTAGCGATCCGCCAGGATGATGACACATTCCAGAGCGATACCCATGGCTTGGAAGAAGTTCCGTTTTTCCGGGTCTCCTTCAGAGGCGGCCTTTTCCGAGAGTTCAGTAATGATAGACTCCACCCCGGTTTTCAGAACACACCGGAAATCGGGGATAACATGGCCGGTAACCTGCTCAACAAAAAATGCAACCTCTGAAGTATATGTTCCATAATCCTGATACACTTTTTTCAAAGCCCGGACATAAGCCGTATCCTCATCCCGCTTCCGTTGCTTTTCAATCCGTTCCACCGTTATTTCCCCTTCAGGTTTCAGATCATTGTAAATAGCCACAGGATCGCAGTAGCCGGAAAATTCCTCCACTTTAAACGAAGGGTTAATAAGAGCGTAGCTTTCAGAAAAAGCGTCCGCCTGGGTACCCGCAAATATCGCATAAGGGCTGATGTCCAGGGGCAGGCGTTCTATCGCATAACGGAGGGCACAGGCCGCCGTCAGAGGCACGGATGCCTGGACCGGATTTTGATCAGAATACTGAGAGACCATCTCCCTCATCAAAAACCAGCCCCGGAGTTTCTCCCGGGTTTTCTTTTCCGTAAAATACCCGTGAGCCAGTTCATTCAATTTTTCCGCATGGTGAATGTCAAAAATCGTCATATCATATCCTCCATTGTATATCTCAGGTATGGGCTACCTGCAAATGATGATTGCGAAATGCTTCCTCAAAAACCCGCAGAGTTTCTTCCGGCACATAAGCTTTCTGCTGATGGTACTCAAGGCCGCATTGCCGCCATTTTTCCCGGCCAAACTCATGATAGGGCAAAAACTCAAAAACCCCATGAGGTTTGGGGCCTTCTCCAATAACCGAAAGAAACCCGTCCAGATCATCTTCGGAGGTATTGAAACCGTAAATCAAAGGAAAACGGATGAGGAGATCCCGGTGATTTTCCAGAGCGGTCTGAATATTTTTGATAAGAATTTTTCCTCCAGGCCCCAGAACCATTTGGTGCTTTTTCGGGTCTGCTGTTTTAAAATCCATAATGAGCTGGCCAACCAGGGGGAAAAGATCCGGCAGCGTGACAGAAGTGGCGTTAGTCTCAAGAACGGTATGTATACCCATCTCCCCAAGAGCCTCCAGTGCCTGCCTCAGCGCCTCGTTCTGCATGGTAGGTTCACCTCCGGTAAAAGTAACGCCCCCGCCATCAAAAAAAAGGGAAGAACTTTCCCGACAAAGTTTCAAAAGATCCTCTATTTCCCACTCTTCGCAGGAAAGACGCGGAGGGCGATTCTCCTGCTTTTGCATCATAATACCCCCCATCTCAAGCCCCTCAGGATTGGCGCACCAGGGACAACGCAGGTTGCAACCCTGCAGGTGTATTACCAAGCGGTTACCATGACCATCCTGAGAATAATGAAATCCCTTGTTGAAAACGTTGATCTTCAACGCAGCCCTCTTTTTCTAAAATCATCCGATTCTTCATAGTGGATAAGATTCTGGGCATCGGAAATGCTTTTGAAATATCCGGTACAGACCAAGGCAAAAAGCGCCGCCCCATAGGCAGCCTCCTCGCAATGCACGGGTATCTCCAGGGGCAGATCAAATTTCCTTGAGAGAACCCTTTTGAGAGGTTTGCTCTTCCGAATACCATTACCCGCCCCAACAAGCTGTTTATAGCCAGGCTTTCCCCCTTCCCTGACGGGCAAATAGAGGCTATACAATTCTTGAACCATGCCATTGAGGAAACCCGTGATAAGATAGGCAGGGGTAAAGTTATTCTCAGAAATATTTTGAATGCTCCCCCTGAGAGAAGGTTCCTCCCTGGTACCGGCGAAAAGGGTATTTACAATAAGGGGTTCTTCGCTAATTTCCTCAGCCAGGGCATCCATAACATCATAAAGAGAATGGCCGCCGGGAGAACCTGCCATCTTGAGAACTCCCTGGAAAAATTCTTCCAGTATGGCATAGGCCCTACCCCCGCAAAGAGACGCTCCTACCAGCAGAAACTGATCCTCAAAAAAAGGCCGGGCTTCCAAGGCTCCCCTACTCACCGGGACAGAACTTACCAGTGAGATTTGACTCCCGGTTCCAATATTAATCAAAATGCTTCCCGAAGAATCCCGGACCGAACCGAGAAAACTCGCTTGGTTATCACCTATAGAAATACAAACCGGAATACCTCCGGTGGTTTCTCCCAAAACCTCCCCGCCGGAGACGGTCCGGGGCAAAAGAAAAGGATCAATCCCTATGGTCTCCAGGGTGTTTACATCAAAACTGGAGCGGAGAAGATCAAAAAAACCCATTCCTCCCGCATTGGTGGTATGCATCACCGGCAGGGAAGAAGCGCAAAGCCGCATAGCTATATAATCGCCGATAGTGCATAACTTTACCGCTCCAGGGGGGGCTTCTTTTACGGAAAGATGAAAAAAACAGGTGGCCAGTCCATAACCTGGGGCGATAAGACCAGAAGAAAATTTCGCCAGATACCCTGCATAACTTTCCCTATTCTCCCGGATCAGGGAAGCGCTTAGATCCTGCCAAGTGTAGAGGGGACTCACAGCCCTGCCGCTGGAATCAACATAGAGGATACCATGCATTTGGCCTGTAACGCCAATACAGCGGAAACTCTGGTATTTTTTTATCAGTTCCGATACAAGTTCCCGGACAATCCCAAAAATACATTCCGGGTCCTGTTTCCGCTCCCAGGGATGTACCGAGGGTAAAAAAGCATTATTCGCTGACCGTGTTTCCAGAACCGCGCCGTCCGCTTCGTCCATAATCAGGGCACATATTTTCGTAGTACC
>BNUY01000054.1 GCA_025997715.1 Spirochaetia bacterium | reverse complement strand
TTTCCCTGGGGGTGTACATCGGCTCCCGGATAGAGAACTTTATCGCCCTGGGGAAGGTGCTGATCCAGACCATCGTGTCCCAGGAAAACAGCGGCACGGTGACCGGCCTCTTGCGGAGCAAGGGCTATGCGGTTACCACCATGGATGCCCGCGGCCGGGACTCCGACAAGACGGTGCTGATGATATTTGCCAACCGCAGGGGCAAGGAGGAGATTATCCGGGAGATACACCGCCTCGACGGTACCGCCATGATTATCACCAACGATGTTTCGGGCCTCCACGGGGGGACCATCTCCGCCTCCCCCCGCAGTCTTTTAAAGTAATAGTATTACTGCGCTAGTTCTGAAAGCGGAATTGGCTTGGGCGTATCCACCTCACCCTCTACCTTGGACAGCTCTTCCATAAGTTCCCTACCCCGTTTGGACAGTTTGGCGGGGATTTGTACTATGACCTTGATGTAGAGACAGCCGCGCCGGCCGCCTGAGGGGACGCCCTCGTCACGGATACGCAGGAGTTTGCCGTTTTGGATGCCCGGGGGGATTTTTACCTTTATGGTTTTGCCGTCAAGGGTGGGGACCTGGATGTCTGCCCCGAGGCTTGCCTGGGTTACGGAGATGGGTACCGCGCAGTAAAGGTCTTCACCCTGGCGTTCAAAGTATTCGTGGGGCTTGACCCGGATAAACACGTAGAGGTCTCCTGCCGGGCCGCCATTGGGGCCGACATCCCCCTGCTGACGGATGACCACCCGCCGGCCATCTTCTACCCCCGGCGGGATGGTGACCATGATCTTTTGCCGTTTTTTCTGGGCGCCGGAACCACCGCAGTCCTTACAGGGATGCTCAATGATGTACCCTTCCCCGCCGCAGGAATGGCAGGTGCTGGCTACCGAAAAGAAGCCTTGGCTGTGACGAACCTGACCCGAACCCTGGCAGGTGGGGCAGACTTTTTTTCCGGTGCCCCCCGCCGCCCCGGAACCTTTGCAGGTGGGGCAGCTTTCGTTCCGGGAATACTGTATTTCAACCTTGGAGCCGAAAACTGCGTCCTTGAAGGGAATTTCGATATCGTAACGGAGGTTTGCGCCCTGCCTGACGCTGTTACGCTGCCCGCCGCCACTGCCGCGGTGCCCGCCGAAAAAGGTCTCGAAGATGCCGCCTAAATCGCCGCCGAAAATATCCTCGAAACCCCGGAAAGCTTGGGAAAAGTCCTGACCGCCCCCCATGCCCTCAACCCCGGCGTGGCCGAACTGGTCATAGGCCGGACGTTTCTGGTCATCCGAGAGGACCTCGTAGGCCTCACTGGCTTCCTTGAATTTTTCCTCCGCCGCCTTGTTCCCCGGGTTCTTATCGGGATGATACTGTATGGCAAGCTTCCGATAGGCCTTTTTGATATCATCCTTGGAAGCGTCTTTCTGAACGCCTAAAACTTCGTAGTAATCACGCTTAGCCACATTTTCACCCTTTATTCAGGAATTAGGAAGAAAAGATAACCACAAAGGACGCAAAGGGAAGAACACAGAGGGCACAGAGAGAAAATAAAGTTTTAATCTTCCTCTGTGTTCTCTGTACAGCCTCTGTGCTCTCTGCGGTTTTTCCTCTCTTCACTCTATTTGTTGTCGTCCACCACTTCGTAATCGGCGTCTTCCGCACTCTTGGTGTTGTTTCCGGGGCCGGAAGAATCGCCGCCGGGACCCGCTGAGGGACCGCCGCCCATGCCGCCCATTCCCATGTCCGGTCCCGGGCCGCCGTCCGGAGCGCCGCCCTGTTGTGCCGCCTGCTGCTTGTACAGCTCTTCGGCAATCTTGTAGGACACCTGCTTCAGGGCTTCAGTCTTGTCCTTGATGGTCTGGATGTCCCCGGCCTCCAGGACTTGGCGCAACTCTGCAATGGCTTCCTCGGTCTTGGACTTGTCCTCGGCGCTTATCTTGTCGCCCAGGTCCTTGATGTTCTTTTCGGTGCTGTAGATCATGGTGTCCGCTTCGTTGCGAACCTCCGCCTTTTCCCGTTCCTTCTTGTCTTCCTCGGCGTGGATTTCCGCTTCCTTAACCATGCGCTCAATATCCTGGTCGTTCAGGCCCGAGGAGCTTTCGATACGTATCTTCTGCTCCTTGCCGGTACCCAGGTCCTTGGCGGATACGTGCACAATACCGTTGGCGTCGATGTCGAAGGCAACCTCAATCTGGGGTACGCCCCGGGGCGCCGGGGGCAGGCCCACCAGGTCAAAACGGCCCAGGGTGCGGTTCTGGTTAGCCATTTCCCGCTCACCCTGCAGCACATTGATACTCACCGCATTCTGCCCGTCAGCGGCGGTGGAGAAGATCTGGCTCTTCCGGGTGGGGATGGTGGTGTTCCGGGGGATGAGCTTGGTCATGACCCCGCCCAGGGTTTCGATACCCAGGGAAAGGGGCGTCACGTCCAGGAGCAGCACGTCCTTCACATCGCCGCCCAGGATACCGCCCTGGATTGCCGCGCCGATGGCCACCGCTTCGTCGGGGTTGACCCCCTTGTTCGGGTCCTTCTTAAACAGGTCTTTTACGATCTGTTGTACCGCAGGGATACGGGTGGAACCGCCCACCAGGATAACCTCGTCAATTTTGTCCGCATCAAGGCCCGCGTCGGCAAGAGCTTTCTTACAGGGCTCCTTGGACCGTTCCAGCAGGTCCGACACCATCTGCTCAAACTTGGCCCGGCTCAGGGACTTCTGGAGATGTTTCGGCCCCAACTGATCCGCCGTAATAAATGGAAGGTTTACCTCTGTGTTCTGCAAGTTCGAAAGATCTATCTTGGCCTTTTCCGCCGACTCCCGGAGCCTTTGTAGGGCCATGCGGTCCTTGGACAGGTCGATCCCCGTGTCCTGTTTGAACTCGGTGATAAGCCATTCCATGATACGGCGGTCAAAGTCGTCGCCGCCCAGGTGGGTATCGCCATTGGTGGATTTAACCTCAAAGACCCCTTCACCCAGTTCCAGGATGGAAACGTCGAAGGTACCGCCCCCTAAGTCGTAGACGGCGATGGTCTTTTCCTTCTTCTGATCCTTGTTGAACCCAAAGGCCAGGGAAGCCGCGGTGGGTTCATTGATGATCCGCTTAACATCCAGGCCGGCAATCTTTCCCGCGTCCTTGGTGGCCTGGCGCTGGGCGTCGTTAAAGTAGGCCGGGACGGTGATGACCGCCTCGGTAACCGCCTCGCCCAGATAATCCTCGGCGGTTTTCTTCATCTTTTGCAGTATGAAAGCGGAAATCTCCTGGGGAGAATATTTTTTCCCGTCGATGTCCACCCGTACATCATCGCCCTGTTCCGTCACCTTGTAGGGAACCAGGCCCATTTCGTTGGTAACCTCGGAATACCGGCGGCCCATAAACCGCTTTATGGAAAAAATGGTGTTTTCCGGGTTGGTGATCATCTGATTTTTCGCGGGCTGACCTACCACCCGCTCACCCTTGCTGGTAAACCCAACAATGGAGGGGGTCGTCCGGCCACCCTCAGAATTCTGGATAACCACCGGTTCGCCGCCCTCAAGAACAGCCACACACGAGTTGGTGGTTCCCAAGTCAATACCTATAATTTTGCCCATTATATCGACTCCTTTACACTAATATACTTAATTTTCCTGCCGAGGTGTTTCCTCGGGCATTAAAACTTTCACCTTTGCGCTGCGTACCACCCGGTCTTTCAGGGTATAGCCCTTCTGGAAGTCCTCCTGAACCACGGGCTCGGTAATTTCCGGGGATTTCTCCATCATAATAGCCTCGTGCCGGTTCGGGTCAAAGCTTTCCCCGGCGGAATCAAAGCGCTTAAGCCCCCACTTGTTTTCCAACTGGGAGATAAGCCGCTTTTCGATCAGGGTGATGCCCTCGTAAAAGCTGTCAAATTCCTTTGACGTAGACGCCATGTTTTCCGCCGATTTGATAGCCCTATCGAAATCGTCAATTATCAGGATAAGGTCCAGGAGCAGGCTCTGGTTGGCAAAGTCGATGGCACTCTGCTTTTCCTGGTTCATCCGCTTACGGAAATTCTCGAAGTCCGCCGCCTTGCGGAGATATTGATCCTTGGCTTCCCGCAGCTTGTCTTCCAGGTCGGCGATCTTCTCCTCCGGGGAAAGTGCGGCTTCCGTAACCGGGTCTTCTGCGGAGGATTCGGCTCCGTTCTGTTCCGGGGCTACCGTCTCTTCTTCGGTACACACAGCGTCTTCCGGCTGGGCTTCTTCTTCATCCTTCATTGATTAATCCTGTAGGGAAAAGCTCCCTGTTTATATTTTTGGGGCTCCTTAAAAAAATACTTATACCAGGAAAAAAGGTCAAGAAAATTAATTCTTTACATAAAAAAATGGGTGAAATGCTGATCCGCCAGGACCAGGACCCCCAAAATCGCCACGTAGAGGGCGAAACCCCGGAGAGACCGGGTTTTGACGATCCGCAGCATGAATTGTATCGCAAAAAAGCCGACCAAAGCGGCGGTCAGGGTACCGGCAATAATAGGCGCCGGGCCGATGCCGGCGGTGCTTACTCCTTCGCCCCCGGCAATGTCCTTCAACTGGAGAACCAATGCGCCCAGGATTGCGGGAATGGACAGGAGGAAGACAAACCGGGCGGCAAAATCCCGGTCCAACCGGCGGGAAAGTGCCCCCGAAAGGGTCAGTCCGGACCGGGAAACCCCGGGAATAATGGCAATCCCCTGACAAATGCCGATAACCAGGGCGTCAAACCAGTTCATGGCCGCCTGGGGCTTGGTGTTTTCCGAACCCCGGGATATTTGTTCCGATACCAGGAGGGCCAGGGCGGTAAAAAGGAAGGAGTACCCCAGAAAAGCCGCAGACCGGAAGGCTTCTTCGATCATATCCTTAAAAATCAGGGCCACGATAACCGTGGGAATGGTCGCCAGAATGAGGTAGCCGGTAAGGGGCTGGATAATCCGGCGCAGGATGGCCCGAATATCCGCCCGGAGGACAATGAAAACCGCGATTAAAGTCCCCACATGGACCATGGTATCAAAAAGCAGCACCGGCTCGGCGATGCCGAAAATCTTTTGCAAAAGGACCAGGTGGCCGGAACTGCTTACGGGAAGAAATTCCGTAAGCCCCTGGACTGCCCCCAGCATAATCGCTTCGAATATATTCATCAATCTACCATAGTAATATTGCCGGATCTGTGCAAGCAGGAATCCCGGGCGGGTGATTGTTATTTCAGCTTTGATGTGGTATGTTATTCTTAGTTGAATTCTATAGTATGATCCAGATCCTTAAAATAGTACCCAAAATACCCGCTCTTCTGGTTGTGGCAGCCATCTGGATTCTTTCTTCCCAGAGTACCCTCCCCGTCCTTCCAAAGGGTATCCTGGGCTTTGATAAGTTCCATCACTTCATTGCCTACCTGGCCCTTGCGGGTACTTTTGTATTCTGGTTTTCCCCAACCCAACGACGGTTCCACCGGCGGCGGACCTTCCTGCTGATTGTCCTTATCAGCTCCCTGTACGGGGTGATTGATGAGATACATCAGTTTTATGTGCCCTTCCGGGACTGCAATGTGTGGGACTGGCTAGCGGATACCATTGGGGCGTGTCTGGGGGGCGGAGCGGCGCTGCTGGTTGAGCGGTGGGTGGTTAGGAGGCGTAATGATGTGCGCTAGCTCCGCATCAAGGCTTCGGCGATGTTGTAGCAGTAATCCCCCACCTTTTCTATGCGCCGGACCACATCGATAAACAGTAATTCTGTTTTGACGTCCTCCCCCGCCTCTATCCGTTTGCGGCCCAGCCGCCGGAGTTTGTCCCGGGATTTGTCGATGGTATCCTCCAGCCGCCCCGCAAAGGCCGCCTGTTCCGCCGTAATGCTGCGCCCCACATGGTCCTTCACAAAGCTGAGGAAATCTTCCACCTGAGCCACATAGGGGGCCAGGGCTTCCATTTCTTTGTTCTTAAAAAGCAGGTTCTTCTTCACGCTCCGGTCCAGGAGCATACTGACGCTGTAACAGTCATCGGTCATGTCCTCCAGGTCGGAGATAATCCGCAGGAGTTGGTACACCTTGGTTTCCGACTGGTGGCTCAACTGCTGGCGGGTACATTCTATGAGGAACCGGGTCAGATCCACCCGCATCTCGTCGGCGTATTCCTCCTTGTCCCTCATCTCCGTAACCAGGGCATCCACGGCGGCCGCCTTATCACCATCCTCCCGGAAACTGGACAAAACTTCGCTTACCCGGGCAAACATGGATGATGCCAGGGCCGTCATGTCCCGAATTTCCTTTTCCGCACGGATGATGTTCAGTTCCGGGGTGCTGCGGGTCGAATGCTGGTATTCCAGCCGATAGACCGACTGCGGCTCCGGCGTACCGTCCTTGTCCTTAATAAGGAAGGAAACCAGGGCGGCAAAGGGTTTAACAAAGGGGAAAAAAAGAAGGGTGTTTATCATATTGAACATCGTATGAAACATGGCCAAATGATTGGTGATGTTCCCCTCCGGTGAGCCGGGAGTTACCAGCGCCACCAGAGCCAAAAGAGGGCGGAATAGGCAGAGCGCCCAGGCCGTACCGATAACATTGAAAAGCACATGAACCAGCGCCGCCTGCCGGGCCGCAGGCTTCGTACCTATGCTTGCCAGGGCGGCGTCAATAGTAGTGCCGATATTGGCCCCCAGGATCATCGCCGCGGCAATTTCGTAGGTAATGAGCCCGCCATGAGCCATGGTAAGCATAATCGCCGTGGCGGCGCTTGAAGAATGGATGACCAGGGTCATCACGAGGCCAATCCCGGCGCCTATCAGCGTAGTCAGGAAACCCATGCGGGAGACCTGGGCGATCCGGTCGAGGAGCAGCGGATGTGCGCTCAGGTCCGGCATGGATTTCGTGAGGAAGTCCAGCCCCAAAAAGAGGAGGCCGAAGCCGAGAAGCACCCCTCCCAGGTCCTGCCGCTTCCATTTGGCCACGCTCATCACAAAGCCAATCCCCACCGCGGGGAGGGCCAGGGAGGATATCTTCAGGGAAAAGCCCACCAGGGACACTACCCAGGCGGTAATGGTGGTACCGATATTGGCCCCCATGATCACCCCGATGGCCTGGGTCAGGGTAAGAAGCCCGGCGTTCACAAAGGATACCACCATAACCGTAGCGGCCGATGACGACTGAATGACGGCCGTTACCGCACAGCCGGTAATTACCGCGGCGAGGCGGTTCCCGGTCATAAAGCCCAGAACATGCCGCATCCTTGTCCCGGCGCTCTGCTGGATACCGTCGCTCATCACCTTCATCCCGTAGAGGAAGAGGCAGAGCCCGCCGATTATCTTGAACAACATACCGATAATAGTAGCCATGGGGAAGAATATACGCTATTTTACGGGTTTAGATAAGACAGGTGAGTCAGTTCCCGAAAAACACGAATAAAACAATTCTTATTCGTGCGGATTCGTGTTATTCGTGGTTAAATTCTTATTTTGGAACTGGCTCAGGTAAAATTAGCGCCCTACTTTATGAGGGCTCGGGGATTCGTCGTACGGCCGTCCTTGTAAACCGTAAAATGCAGATGGGGCCCCGTGCTTAACCCGGTGGAACCAACCTCGCCGATAATTTCCCCCACACGGACATAGGCGCCGGTCTGGGTCCGGTGCCGGCTCATGTGCCCATACAGGGTCCGGTACCCGGAGTGGTGGGTGATAACCACGTAATTACCGGTCACATCATCATACCCCACGGCGGCAACCCTGCCCGCCATAGCTGCTCTTATGGGGACGCCATAGGCCGCGCCGATATCAAGGCCGGTGTGAAACTGGCGGCGCCCGGTAAAGGGACTGGGCCGGTAGCCATAGTGAGAGGTAATGTAACCCCGTACCGGCCAGAGGAAGAGATCGCCGTTGATTTCCTGGAGATCCGCCCGGGAAAGCCGTGCGCCGGGAATAAACAGGCGGGTGTTGGGGTTTACGGTTTCCGAGAAAAGCTCATTCGCCGTAAGGATAGTTTCGGGGCTGGTCTCATATTTTTCCGCGATGGAAGCGAGGGTATCCCCCGTTTTCACCGTATGGAGGATGCCGTCCTGGTTGGGAATACGAAGCACTTGATTTATTTGCAGCAGCCGGGAATTTTTGATACCGTTCAGGGACAACAGGGTATCCTGGTTAAGACCGAAGGTTTCCGCCAGAACCCCGATGGTATCCCCCGGCTGGACCCTATAGGGAAACGAAAGCAACATCCGGGGTTTGGAATAAAATTCCGGTTCCGCTATACCGGCTTCCGCACCGGAATCGGGGAATACGTTCACGGATTCAGGCAAGGTTAGGGAGGCATTTTCGACATAGGCCATACCCATACCGGTTTCAGCAGGGGGAATCTTAGGGGCAGCGGCGTTCTTAAAGGGTCCTCCCCCAAAAAAACCGGGGAAGGTGGAAAAATAAACAAGCGAAAGGACCATAACCAATCGGATGAATTTTTGCATCATGGTATTCTATATGATTACGTTTAAACTGGCAATTACATTTATAAAAAAAACGAACTTATTTTTGTCCATTTTCCCGACCCTTATCCAGCAAAGCCAAAGCATCCCGTATTTCTGCGGCCCGCTCATACTTTTCACCGGCCACCGCCTGATCCAATTCCAATTGAAGCGCCTCCTGCTCAATGCCCTGTGATCTTCCTACCATAATATCGGCAGAATTTGCCCCGGCATTACCAATAGCGTCAAGAAAAAAATCCACCGGCAAACCCGCCTGGTCCATCACCCTTTGGGCAATAAAAATCGGGCCTCCGGAACGTACCGCCAGGGCAAGGGCCTCGGAAGGCCGGGCATCCAGGGTTAGAGGATGTTTTTCGGAAAACTCTCTGCCCGTAAGGAGGATGCGGGCGTAAAAAATACCCTCCCGTAAATCGTGAACTTCAACCCGCCACAGCGCAAGGGAGTCCTTTTTGATAAGCTCCAGCAGCAGGTCAGGCCGCAGGTCTGACCCCATCCCGAGAAGTATGGCCTGGGCTTCAGTTTCGCCGATAAAGACAGGCACCGCACTATCGGCGCCCAAAGGCCGCAGCAACACTGCGGTTCCATCTTCCAACCGGGCGATGGTCCATACCTCAGCCTCCAGCATCTTCCCCATACCTGCCCCTTAACTAATCGAATCGATCAGCCCTTTAAGTAAATCCCCGGAAAATGCCCCCTTAGCTTCACCGATAAGCGCAAGCCCCCGTTTCCTGGCCTCCGCCAAAACCCCGGAAGCCTCCAGGCAGGCAATAAGTTCCTCCACCTCCGGCGCGCTTACCCCCGAAACGGCGGCCGCTTGAAAACAGCGGCGTACCATTTCCCCGGCGTCCTGGGGCCTCAGCCCACGCGCACCGCCTAGCCCGTGGAGGTAGAGCAGCACCGGGAGGCTCTTCTTCCCCTCCACGATATCATCGCCCCGCTTCTTGCCGGGGTTGCCGGTGGTCAGGTTTTTCACATCATCCAGAATCTGGAAAGCCACCCCCAGTTTCTCCGCCGCATCCCCAAGCGTTCCCACCCACGTTTCAATCTCACCGGCTTGAATCCCCCCGGCGGCGGCGGCTCCGTAAACCCCCAGGATCGCCGCAAACCGTGCCAGGCACCCGGTTTTCAGGCGGCACATCAGGTCGTATTCCGCAAGGCTCGGCAGGGAAGCTTGGTCCCGGTGCCAACTGATATCCATGGCCTGCCCCAGGTGGAGCCGCCGCATATGTTCCCCCCACAACCGGTACACCCTGTTTTTCAGCTCAAGCGGCGCATCCCAGGCTTCAATGCAGGTGAGGGGCAGGAAGTACAGAAAACTGCCGGCATTGATCGCCGTATCGGTTCCGTAAAGGATATGGGCGGCGGGCTTTCCCCGGCGTTCATCGGAGTTATCTTCTATATCATCGTGGATAAGGCTGGCGTTGTGGGGCAATTCCACCAGGGGAACCAGGGCCAGCGCCCCATCCCCCCCCCCAAGGCTCTCGCAGACAAGGGTGGCCAGCAGGGGTCGCCAGCGCTTCCCCCCCCGGGCGATAAGGTCCCAGCCGGGAAGGGTGAGGGATTTTACCAGTTCCGGGGGAACGGCGCCGGGCAAGGCGGGAAAATTGCCGGTTACCCAGGCACGATCCGGGTTTTCCGGCAGCTGGGCGTTCAACACCGCTTCTATTTTTTCCAGGCGGCGGGTATAGGGTGAATCCATGGGATAAGTTTATCCGATAGATACATCTGGGGAAAAGACCCTGGACAGGATAAACGATATTTAGCAGTTATATCTGATAAAAATGATATTTTTCCTTGATTATCAGTTATAACCGCTAAAATTAATATTCCCCCCTTGATTATCAGTTATAAGTGTCATATACTCACAATATGGTACGGCGGAATGTTTATATAGAGCGGGTTCAGCCCTTTATTAACAAGGATTTGATCAAGATTATCACCGGAATCAGGCGGTGCGGCAAATCGGTCATTTTGGAGCTCATAAAGGAGGAACTTATCAAAGCGGGGGTAAACCCCGGAAATATCCTGAGCTTTAATTTTGAGGATATGGAATACGCCCCCCTCTGTACCGCAGAAGCCTTACATGAACACCTAAAGGAAAAAATCGCCGGTATACCGGGAAAGGTGTACCTCTTTTTTGATGAAATCCGGGAAGTGGCGGATTGGGAAACCTGCGTCAATTCCCTGCGGGTTCATTTTGATACGGATATTTACCTTACCGGATCCAACGCCGCCCTATTGCCCGGAGAACTGGCCACCTACCTGGCGGGGCATTATGTGGAAATCCCCATCTACCCTTTTTCGTTTGCGGAATTTCTGGAACTTTACCGGGCCCAGGAACCGGCCATTACGGAAGGCAAAGCGTTTACCAAATATATCACCCTGGGGGGGATGCCCTTTTTGCATAACCTGCGGTTTAACGAGGACGCTTCTTTCCAATATTTGAAGGATGTGTATAATTCGGTGGTGTTGAAGGACATCGTCAGGCGGAACAGTATCCGGGAAACTGACCTGTTGGAACGTATTATTTTGTATGTGATATCCAATGCGGGGCAGCCCTTTTCCGCTACCAGCCTGTCCAAATTTTTTAAAAGCGCAAACCGTGTGGTAGCGCCGGAAACCATCCTGAATTACCTCAAGGCCTGTGAAAACGCTTTTTTATTTTATCAGGCAAAGCGGCAGGATCTTAAGGGCAAAAAAATTCTTACGGTGCATGATAAATACTATATTGCCGACCACGGTCTGGGCGCGGCGGTCTGCGGCAGAACGGCCATTGACATTAACCTGATTCTGGAAAATCTGGTTTACCTGGAACTGCGACGCAGGGGCTACAGCGTTACTGTGGGTAAGGTAGGGGAAAAGGAAATCGACTTTGTGGGGGAAAACCAGGGGGAGCGGATATACATCCAGGTTGCCTATCTGCTGGCAGCGCCGGAAACCATTGCGCGGGAGTTCGGATCCCTGCTTGCTATACGGGACAATTGCCCTAAATATGTGCTGAGCATGGACGAAGTTGATTTTAGCCGGGAGGGGATTGTTCATAGGAATGTGCGGGAGTGGCTGCTGGGGAGATAGAGTTCGCGATAGACGCAACCGTTATGTTGTACAGGTTTTTTACATGCGCTATCCTTGACGTCTTTGAAAAAAACGGGAGCCGGTTAACACACCGGCTCCCGTAAAGGAGGAGAATACTATGGTCTATTTTTAAAACGTCACCGAGGCCAGTTCTTCAACGGCACTTGTTTCCGCCGCCTCGGCAGCCATCGTTTCAGAAACATCCGTTTCCTGAGCGGATACATCCCGTTTGAATTCCGGGCGGAATTCTACATGCTCGGCCACAATCCAAATCCTGGAATGTGGTTTGCTTTCGGCATCCGTCCAGCGGTCCTGTTTTATGCGCCCTACAACCTTGACGCCCCTGCCCTTATGTCCCAGGTTGTAGCAACCCTCCGCTAATTTTGAAAAGGTTTCCACATCGAAAAAACTGACCTCCTGTACCACACCCGTGTCCTGTTTATAAAACCGGTTGGAAGCGATACTGAAGATACACACGGGGGTTCCCTTTGGAGTAAAGTGGAACTGGGGGTCCCGGACCAGGTTCCCTTCGATAATGATAGAATTGAGGTTGTTCATAAACCCTCCAAAAAATCTTGATCCGGCGGTATCAGAATCACCGGTCATGGGAAACCCTTAGATTTATCCCATAATACCAGAGGTAGGGGAGACAACTGAAAAATGCTTTAGTCAAAGTAATAGAAAAAATGCGGGAATTTAAAACTTTGGTTGGAGTAAGAGTTTTGTCATGTAGAGGACTATGTATTTGCGCAGCGGCTCCTCGGTTTTTAACTCCCGCAGGGTAGGATTTTCCTCCGTAATGCGCAGGGCAATTTTTTCCAGTGCATCCCTTGAGAACACGCCGCTTCTCTGATCGCGCAGGGCCTCTCGCAGCCGGTCCCGTATCAGGGTTCGGACATCGGTTAACAGATCCTGCCGGGCCTCCATATTGAGCCGGGTATTCCACCGGTTTTCCAGGTTCTCAAGACAATCGTCAATCGTGTCGCCGTAGGGAACTAACTCGGATTCCAGTTTCCGCGCCGCTTCCTTACTTTCCTTGTCCCGGGCTTTATCGCCTATTCCCGCATCCCCCTTTGGACTCATCGCTTTCCTTTGGGTCTTTTTACTCATCCCCAGAGAAAGCTTGAAGTTTTTCAGCCGGTGAAAAAAGGCCGCAATGGCTACAAAGAGGCGTATCGAATACCAGAAGGGCAGCAGTATCCGGATTTGGGCTAAGGTGTCCTTACGCTTAATTAAAAGAAGGGTTGCCAGGGGTAAAAGCTTCCCCCCTGGATTAAAAAACCGGGCGTTTTCCGGCAGCGGCCCCCCGTTCCGTTCCATTTCATCACAAACCAGATATAATTTTTCGTCGGTCATTGCCGCCATCAGGTCCGGACATGACTCAGACACAAGGCGCTTCAGGAGCCGTTCAAATTGCTCATCATTGTCCATGGCCGGTTCTTCGCCGTACTCCGTGAGTATGCCTGTCCAGCGATCCGAAACGGCTCGTTTGATAAGCAGGCGGGCATCGGTAAGGAATTTCAGACTGAACTCATGGTAATGGTTTTTTTTGATATACCGTTTTTCATCCCCGGGCCCGGTAATGAGGAACATCGGGGGCAATTCCTCCTCAGCATTGCTGTGTAATCTGGCAGTAAGCCATTCCTGCAGATCCGCTTCGGAATACTGTCCAAGGAGGGGCGTCCCCTTACTATTGGTGAATTGCACGATATCATCCATGGAAAAGGCGTAGGGAGGCTGCTCAAACTGGCTATCCAGTTCGCTGAAGGCCAGCACCTGCGCTTTTTTCTTAACCGCCCGGGTCCGGTACCAGGCGTTCATCACCTCGAGAATATACAGCGCCTGGAGTACGGTAATTTCTTCGGGAAGCAGCCCGTTCCCCTTGAGAATATTCGCCCGGGCAATACCGCAGAACCGGGTCCAGAACAGATAGGAAAAATCCTCCCCGTCTTCCAGATTGGAAAGAGAATCCAGGGGCCGAATCATAATCCGGTGAAACACATCCTTGAGTTGATTTTCTTTACCGTCATAATGGGGGATAAGTTTATTCTGTAAGTAATCCTTATTATCATGGAGTCGGAGGTAAAACCGCAGCTTGAGCATGGCCGCTTCCGCAAGACGCCGGGGTATCATAGATGACAACAACAACGCGCTGGGGATCCCCGTCGGAAAAAGCAGAGCAACAAAGGGCGTTGGTTCAACTGGGGGCTCGTCAAGGTATACAATCAGATCCGTGATCACGCTGAGGGCGCAGACCTTTTCCGGGGGTATCGTCAGTTTCAGATCGCCTTCGGAAGGGAAGGGGTAACCGGCGATATCATCAAGAGATTCATAGGCGCCTTCCAGCAGGTCCACATAAAAGTTGGGCAGATAGATTTTGTTCCCCCCCCCCTCTGCCAGGACCCGGCACTTGCCCTCCGCCGTGAGGCCCTTCATTTCCTCCCAGACCCGCTTCCCCGTATCATTACCCCATCTGGCCCATTCCGGCTCTCCCCCGGCATACTTCTGCGCGTATTTGCTCACAAACTTGATAAGATCTTTGCTGTCTATGGTGGGTGAATGCATTTTATCCGCATAGGTCAACAGTATGCTGTATAAAACCGGTTTCAAGGCCATCTTACTTTAGAATATCGGCACATAGCCGCAATCATTTAGGGAACCAGGGATGCTTCATGAAGGCCGTAGCCTTCGGTTTCACGGTTGCCCGCCGGTTCCACGTGAACCATGATGTCGTAAACCGCCTCCACCCTATTCTTGATGGCCCGCTCCACCGCCGAGGCAATGGCGTGGGCTTCCAGAACGCTTAAGGAGGGGTCCACCTCAATGTCGATATCAATATCCCAGAAGCCGGCTATGCGGCGCATCCGGGTACGGTGGGGATGGCCTGCCCCGGGAACACTGCGGACCGCCTCAAACACGGCCCGGTAGAATTCCTTTCCCGAACCGCCGTCCATAAGTTCCGCGTTGGCCTCCATAAAAATCCCCACCGCAGACCGGATCACCCACATGCCGACCAGGAGGGCCGCCACAGAATCAATAAGCCCGATGCCGGTGAGGATGGAAAGAAAGAGGCCTATCAAAACCCCGGCGGAGATCACCACATCCCCGGACATATTCTTGGCGTTAGCCTTGAGCATAGGGGAATCCGCCTTTTTCCCGAAGAGGTACTGGGTCCAGGCCAGGATGATTTTACCGATGATGGAAATGCCGGTTACGATAAGGGCCAGGCGTCCCGGCACATCACGGCGTTCGCCAAAGATGAGTTGGTGGGCCGAGTTGAGCATAAGCTGTGCGCCGGCAAAGAACAGGGCGAAGGATAGCAGGGCGGTGGCTACCGTTTCCGCCCGGCCGTGGCCCCAGGGGTGACCGGTATCCGCAGGCCGAACAATAACCTTCGCCACCACCAGGGCCATCACGGCGATGAGGACATCCACCGAAGTATCGATCCCGTCCCCGATAACCGCGAGGCTTTCGGACTGAATACCGGCAAAGATCTTCAGCGCCGCCAGCGCGGCGTTCCCCAGCATGGCGGTCCAGGCGGCGATCCTTATCAGCCTGGCTTTTCCGGAAGGGTGCTTTTCCAATTATGGTCCGGAATCTTCCCGGTCCGCCAGAATCAGGTCCAGCTTGACCGTCCTGCCGCCGCGGTTAAGCTCCACCGCAACCCGTTCCCCGGGCTTATTATCCTCCAGTGCCGAGTAGAGGTCCGCCAGGGTTTCTATCTTCATCCCGTCCACCGAAGTGAGGATGTCCCCGCCCAGGTAGATCACCGTGGACCGGTAGCGCACGGGTTCGCTGCCCGCCCGTATCCCTGCTTGCTCCGCGTAGCCCGACCGCTTGGTCTGGGACACCAGGAAGCCCGTGGACACCGGCAGCTTGGCATAGTTCACCAGGTCCGGGAAGAGTTGCACCATGGTCGCGTCGATCCAGCCCCGGCGGACCTTCCCATAAGCAATAAGCTCCGCCACCACCCGCTTGGCGGTATTCACCGGCACGGCGAGGCCGATACCCACGGAGCCCCCTGAGGGGGAATAGATCATGGTATTGATCCCTATCATCCTGCCCTGGGAATCCAGGAGGGGGCCCCCGGAATTGCCGGGATTAATGGAGGCGTCGGTCTGGATCATGTCCCGGATGACGTTCTGGGTGGAGGTCTTGATGGGTCGTCCCAGCCCGGACACGATGCCCACGGTGAGGGTTCGTTCAAAGGCAAAGGGGTTGCCGATGGCCATCACCTTCTGGCCCACCTTGAGGTTCCCCGAATCGCCGAAGGGCACGGTCCGCAGTTCCGTCCCCCGAGGGGGCTCAAACTTCAGCACCGCCAAATCGTTTTCCGGGTCCGTACCGACCAGTGTGCCCTCAAGCTGGCTGCCGTCGGCCAGGTTGATAAACACCTTGTAGGCGTTCTTGATGACGTGGTTGTTGGTGAGCACATAGCCCCGGGTATCGATAATGGAACCCGACCCGGAACCGCCTTCCTGGGGTACCGGCTGCAGGAACCAGTCGATGGCCACGATTTCGGTGGTGATGTTTACCACCGCCTCGTTAAGCTGTTCGTAGACCGATATGTTTTCCCGCTCATCCTCGGTAAAAGCCTGGAGTTCCGCAGTTTTTGTTAACAGAGGATTGGTATAGGGGGATTGCCGCAGTTGGAGCGCCGGGGACTCCGCTTCGGCGGTATTGCCCGCCTCATCCGGGGCTCCGGCTTGCGCTCCGCCTTTCAGGGGTATCCGCAAGACACCGAGTCCCACGGCAAACATGACCATTATGAGGACGCTCAGGACAGAAAAAAAAACCACCTGCCCACGGCTATACAATTTCATACACTCCCCCGTTTCCAGTATAGTATCAATATATAGAAAAGGGACAGGAGATTCAATGTCCCGGAAGGCAGCCTGGGGATCTGCGGAACAGTTATGCGAAACTGACGGATATTTTGCATTAAACTGCTCCGGTCCCTGATGGTTGAATAGACATTGCTACCGTTCGACAATCCTTACTGCAACATTTGTTCCGCCATTTTTACCGGCAAAAAGGAAGGGATCCCCTATTCACAGGCCATACCCTTCGTGGTGATTCAAGATGATGATCCACTCTTCATAGCGAGCCCGTATACCCTGGCCATGCCCTTGGAAATAGAAGCAACCCAGGCGGAGATACAAGCGGCCGTAAATGCTGCCAAAGCTGCCCTCTTCGATGGCGGGGAAAATCCCGAGGGGCCGGGGGATGGTGAAGCCTGGATGGTCAGGATTATCGGTCTCAACCTGAGCGGGAACAGCCTTGCCCATCTCTACACCGGTCTTGCCGCTTCCCTAAACGGCGACATTAACCTGAACCTTTCAGGCTGTATCGGCGGGAGTATCGGTCCTGCGGGGCTTACCGGGACTGCGGAGGAGCAGGAGGGAATCCTGAATCGCTTCATCACTATCAATTTTGGGAGCTCTCTCTCCACCATAAAGAATGGATCGACGGGCCCCACAGGCGCTTTTCGCGGTTTTACCCGGCTTACATGGCTAAGAGCCCCCGGCCTGACTACGGTGGGCAGCTATGCCTTCTATCACTGCGCCGGCCTTATCACGGTGGAACTCCCCAAAGTGACTAAGTTCGGAACATATACTTTTAACGGATGTACAGCGCTGAACGCAATTAAGTTGGGGGAGAACCCGCCCGCTTTTGGTACGGGAACATTTACCGGATTAAAATCCACCAATACGGTTACCCTAACGATTCCCGCCGATACAAAGGCTGCCTATGACGCAGCCTATTCCGGTATGC
>BNUY01000053.1 GCA_025997715.1 Spirochaetia bacterium | reverse complement strand
AAGGGTATAATTCCCCGCCCTTTAGGGCGTAAAGCTGGGGGTGTGGGGGATATGTTCCCCCACGTGCGCAAAGATTTCAAAGAGAAATCTTCAATACCTCGCCCTTTAGGGCGAGGATGCTTTATTAGGTGCGTTTTTCGGTAATGGGGCACCATTTGCATTCTTGGTTACTGGTATGTTTGTAGCAATTATAGGCTTTATAGTAGGGGCAATTATAGGTTTTCTACGCCCCCTAAGGACAGCCTTTTCCAAGAATCCGTTTTTATACTATTCTTCATCAGTTATAGTTGGATTGTTATCAATTTTAAGAATAATAGTAATATGGGCAAAAAATTAAAGTATGGGGTACGGGCAAACGGCGTATAACATACGGTTTGCGAAATTGGGCCAACGTTATTGACAAAATAAATAAAAAATAATATAATGTATTTTATGGAGGAATATAAAATGAAAAAAATAATAATGATATTTTTAATATAATTTCATTTTGTTTTGCAGATAATGGAAATATTTACGTTAAGTTTTACAGTAATCGGCAAATTGGATTTTATGAAAATTATTTTACCTATAAGTGTATAGATTATATAAAAGATAATGATTATATAGAATTGTCAATTAATATAGATATACTAAAAAATATTATTCAACTCGAATATATTAATATAGAAATTATAAGGGATAATATTCAAAATATATATACAACAAGAACGGCTGAAGGTGGTCCATTTATAAGGAAATATATGGATATTGATGTGAAAGAAGGTATTATGATAAAACAAGATACTGAAAGAGAACCAATGATGATGTATGACCCCACGCATCCTGACGCAATAAAAGATGGTCCCAGGGCTGGTTTTGTGTTATGTCCAAACATAATTTTACCTGAAGAATATAATAATTTATTCGAATCCATTCAATTATATAATGGCATTGTGGAATATATTCATATAAATAATATTGGAATAATTGTTGAAAAAATACAAATGAATACAGTCGAAGAATTAGATTATTTTGAAGGCATTAAAAATAGACTGGATATATACCTTAAATTATTGTACGAAAATAAATAGTATAAAAATGGCCCAACTTCGCATAACATACGTTATGTACAATTTTTGCCGAATTTGTTGGTTAATATATTGACAAAATAAGAAAAAGGTATAATAATATAATTGGAGTGTTTATGAAAAAGGCAATACGTTTTATGATAATGTTATTAGTAATCTCGTTTAATATATACCCGGAAGAAATACTTGAAAATAATTATTTGGCAACATTAAACGATTCAAATGTTAGATTAAGAACCGATCCAAATTTAAATAGCGAAATAATAACTTTATTAAATATAAATGAAACCGTGACTATATTAGGTGTAAATGAAGAAAGGCAAATTATAGAAAATATGGATTCGTATTGGTTTAATGTTCAAACAGGCGATAATAAAATTGGCTGGGTATATGGGTTTTATTTAGACGTTTATTATCGAAATCCTTCAAGGGATAGAATATTCGATTTAAATTTATTACGTTTAAGCACAAATAAGAATCAGATAAATATTGAACCGTCATCGAATAATAAATATTTAGGGTATACAGATTATAGAAGGGGATATGTAGGAAATGTTTATGTATATGAAAAATATGTGGCAATGGGAATAACCAATCGAGAAAATGGTTATGGGGCATTGGGTTATTATGTATATAGATATAATCAAAATTTATTGTATTCTGAATATGAAATATATGGAGTAAGGGTTGCAACTATAAAAGATGATTATTATAATTTTATAGGAATATATGATAATTCGATATTTTTAGATATTGGTACAGCACCAGTATTAAGAGAACTGGAAATATATAATTTACAAAATGGTAAAAGTATATTTAAAGGGGTATGGGATTTTAGGAAAATAGAAATACTTGATTTGAATAAAGTAATTGTATATAAACAAGATTGGCATGTAGATACAATTAATATAGATGAAAAAAGTTACAAGGAAATTATACATGCTTATTCTTTTGATTTAAATAATTATGAATTAAAAAATCTCAATAAAACAAAAGAATTGATATTTGGAAGAATGTAGTAAAGCGGCAAAAACTGCACATAACATACGCTATGCGCAATTTTGCCCTAACGTTGTTGGAAAATAATATAAAATAGCCTTGACAAAATAAAATATAGTACTATACTGGAATAATATGAAGAATATCATTATATTTCAATTTTTTGTTTTACTGGGTATTAATACATTCGCAAATGATTCCAGAACAATATATGGAAGTTCTGTAGGGATAATTGATAATGAAAATACAAATATAATTATGGAGACTGAAGTAATAAATATTACCTTATTTAAAGAATATTATGAAATTGACGTTACATTTGATTTTTACAATGAAGGAAATGATGAAACTGTATTGTTAGGATTTCCAATAGAAACAGTTCTTTTAACATATGATAACGTTAATAATGAATGGAAAAATTTAAATTTTACGAATTATATCAATGGAAATTTAATAGATAATTATACTATTAAAGAAGAAATTGTCGAAGTAGACCGTTCTTATGAAACAAAACGTATTTGGTATTTAAGAGAAATTTTGTTTAAAGGACATGAACACACCTATTCAAGAGTAACGTATAGGGTACAATATAGCGAGCATGGATTTTTCAAAGCTGCCGGATATATATATGGAACAGGCTATAATTGGAAAAACTCTATAGGAACTATGACAATAAATATTAAACATAGTGATGATATACTAATCCGCAGTCCAGCATTAGGAAGATCATTAGAAACCGGTAGGTTTTTATTAAACCTTAATTTATTTAAAAACAATTTTACATGGATTGGTAATGGTGAATATAGATTTGTACTAAACAATATAGAGCCAAAATTATCAGATACAATTACAATAGGTGTTGAACCATTTGATATTTATGGTGAGTACGGCAATGAATTTGGAGATTGGGCTGAAGGTTGGTGTTGGAACAAAATTTTATTATATGAAAATGACAATGAAATTAGACTTTATACTAAAAATCAAATACGGTTATTTATAAATTTCTTTTATGCATTTCATGGTTATAATTTTAAAAACCAATTATACAAAAATTATTTTGAAAACTTCGATAGATTTATGGATGTTGATAGTACTAAATATATAATAAATGAACAATTTTCAGAAAAAGATTTTAATGACATTGAAAGAAAAAATTTACAATATTTACTAAGAATCGAAAATATGATTCCATGAAGAGGGCAAAACTGCGCATAACATACGCTATACGCTGCGCCGTAGTAGCGGCTTGGCCTACGAAAAAACGCAGTCGGCCTGCGGCCTTTGTGCATTTTTTCTCCGGCACATTTTTGCGGTTGCTGGAAACCTTCGGTTTCCTTTATCGGGCAACAAAAAATGTCGCAAACTTTTCACGGTAGGCTTTGCATTTTTGAACCGGCTCAATTATTTATGAAAACAGATCCGGCTGCTTATCCCGTTCCCGTTTGATGCCCTGTTTCAACTCGGGGATAAGGCTTTCCAGCCCCGCAAGAAAACGGCTGGGCCCCAGGGTAAGGGTTCTGCCGCGAAAGCTGCGGGAGGCGGCCCATGACAGGTGGAGGCCGTTGCGGGCACGGGTCATGGCCACGTAGAGGAGCCGCAGTTCTTCTGCGATATCCTCCATTTTGTCTGCGCCGAAAAGGGTAAAGGGGAGTATGCCCTCCTCAAGGCCGCTTACAAAAACATGGTCGAATTCCAAGCCCTTGGATGCGTGGATGGTCATGAGGGCCACCTCTTCGGTACTCCACCGGATATCCTCCAGGTTTTCCCCCATAAGCCGGTAGGGGATGCCGTGATTTTTCAGGGCCTCCTCAATGGGCGGCGCCAGGGCGGCGGCCCGGATCAGGATGGCGCATTGGCCCAGGCTGGTGAGGCCGGCAGTATTACTGTTCGCTGTGCCGCTGTCCATGGCGAAAAACCCGGTCCCCCCGATAAGCGCATCGATCCGGCGGGTTATGCCCTCTGCCTCGGCGCGGTCTGTGGGATAGGGGGTGCGGTACAGGCATACGGTTTCGGACGCAACTGCGCCGGGAGTTCCCCGCAGGTTGGTCCCGGTAAGGCTGTTCGCCGCCCGGATGATCGGCTCGGCGCAGCGGAAACTTTTGTTCAAGCGGTAGACCGCCGTTCCGGGGTAATCCGCCAGGAAGCGATCCATGTACCGATTGGATGCGCCCCGGAAGCCGTAAATGGCCTGGTTCGGGTCCCCGATAACGCGGATTTCCTCCCCTGCCAGGAGCATCAACAGGACGTATTGGGCAAAGTTGATATCCTGATACTCGTCGGCAAAAATGTGGGTAAACCGCTCCCGGTATTTGGCGGGCAGTTCAGGTTTGGCGGCCAGGAGGCGAGCCGTACCGGCCAGGAGATCGTCGAAGTCCAGGGTGTTCCCGGCTAAGAGAGCCTCACGGTATTCCCCGTAGAGCCGGTCCAGGGCTGGGTCCGGAGGTTGAATCCCGGCATCCGAAGCCGCCGCCCCCAGGGTTTTTTCCGCCGCCGGCCCAAGCCGGAGCGTTGTATCGCCCGGCAGGAGGAGAAACCGCTTCCGTTCTTCTATATATGAACCCAGCCGCCCGGCGGAAACCCGCGGCTTTTTCCCCGCAGTAATGGACTTGAGTAGTTCCGCCCGGGCTTCCTCATCCAGAATGGTAAAATCATCACGGAGCCCCGCCTGCGCCGCCTCAACTTTGAGGATGGATCGTCCCAGGGAATGGAAGGTCCCCACGGTAAGGACGGCGGCGTCTATGCTTCCCATTATCCGGCTTATGCGTTCCCGCAGTTCCTCTGCGGCCTTCACCGTAAAGCTCAATGCCAGAACCCGGACGCCCGTTTTATCCGGCCCATCCATAAGCCGGGCGATACTCCGCGCCAGGACTGCGGTCTTCCCCGTTCCCGGCCCGGCGATTATCATGGCCGGACCTCCGGGGTGGTTTATCGCCCGCTCCTGGTCCGGGTCCGGGATGAACCCCCTGCTTGCAGAGATACCCGTGTACTCTGCGTTTGTACCAATACACTCTGCATTTATACCAATGCGCTTTGCATTGGTACCAATACACTCTGCATTTATACCAATACACTCTACATTTATACCAATGCGCTTTGCATTTATACCAATACACTCTGCATTGGTACCAATGCGCTTTGCATTTATACCAATGCACTCTGTATTTATACCAATACACTCTGCATTGGTACCAATGCGCTTTGCGTTTGTACCGATACACTCTGCATTTGTACCGATGCACCCTGCGTTTGTACCGATGCACTCTGCATTTGTACCGATACACTCTGCATTTGTACCGATACACTCTGCGTTTGTACCGATGCGCTTTGCATTTGTACCAATGCACTCTGCATTTATACCCTTACGACTGCCGGGGATATAGGGATCCTCCTCAAAAAGCCCTGCTTCTGTGCCCTGTCCCCGGTCTCCCGGAACCATCCCCGGTGGAAAGGCGCGGATGATCCCGTATACGCCGTCATAGCCTGCGGTGATTGAAACCTCCCCTTTCCGCATCCGGTCTACTGCGGCGGACAACAGCTCTCCGCGTATGCCGGGGCAGTTCAGCCTTTCGATATCCCCGATACTCCGGTCCATCAGGATGGCAAATTCGCTGCCCGCTTTTTCAATGAGCATCCCATAGGCTTCTTTCACCTTTTTTGAGGCGGTCCCCACACCGAGGATTTCCCCAAGCATTTCCTCCAGGGGTATGAGGGAGCGGTAGGGGCGGCGGTTGGTTCCTTCAAAATCGGGAGGGCAAGGGGCGTCTTCGCTTACCAGTTGGCCGGCCAGTTCCCGGACCCGGCCCAGCACCCCCGGCGTCAGGGGACTGCCGCAGACCGGGCAGCATTGGACCCGTGGTCCATTGGCGGCGTTTTCTTCCGGGCTAAGAGAGACCCCGCAGTTCCGGTGGCCGTCGTAGTGGTATTTCCCCTCTTGTGGGAAAAATTCCAGCGTTTCAAGAATAGCCGGACCGAACTTAGCCGGTTTCTGCTTTACCTTAGCCAGGGCTGCAGCCAAAGCCGGGTAAGCGTATTCCATTTCCAAGACCGTGGCTTCCCGTCCGAGCTTGTTCGGGGAGTGTGCATCGGAGTTTGAGATAATGGCGAAGCGGTCCAGGGACTTGACGGCCCAGTTCATGGGAGGATTGGAGGAAAGGCCCGTTTCTATGGCGTGAATATGGGGCGAAAGGTCCCGGTAACATTCGTCGATGGAGTCGAAGCCCGAGCGGGCGCCCAGAGCGGAAAACCAGGGGGTCCAGATATGGGCGGGGATAAGCATTGATTGGGAGTCCGATTCCAGGAGCATTTCCAGAAGGTCCCGAGAATCCAAACCCAGAATGGGCCGTCCATCGGAACGGATATTACCACCGACCTTTTCCAGCCGGGCTTGAAAGGCAGCGGCGGCCTCCAGGCAGGGGAGCAGGATTACATGGTGGACCTTCCGGGTTTTCCCATCCCGGCTGTAAATCGTGCTGATTTCTCCGGTCAACACAAACCGTACCGGCGCCGCCTCCGCCGGGTGGGGAAGTCCTTCTTCCAGGGCAGAAAACCGGTCAAAATCCCGGCGTGTATCCTCTTTCAGGATATAGAACCCTTCTTCCGCCGGAGTAAGGGCTTCCGTCAGATCCGCAAGCCACTGCGGGTGGGTACAGTCCCCGGTTCCCGCCAGGTTAATACCCTTGATCTGAGCCCACCGCTCCAGGTGAGCCGGGGAATTCCGCCTGCTGGTAGCCCTGGAATAGGGGGAATGGAGGTGAAGGTCTGCGATGATCCGCATTGTTTAAGGAGGGTATTGCCGCCGTGGAGCCCGGTAAGCCCCATGGCGGCAGCGTGTTCTACCAGCGGTTGTTTTCCCGGCGGGGTTTGTCCATCGCTTCGTTTACCTTAATAGCCCGGCCATCAAGGTCCGAGCCGTTGGTTCCGTTGATGGCAGCCTGGGCTTCCGCATCGTTACCCATTTCCACAAAGCCGAAGCCCTTGGAATTGCCCGTGTCCCGGTCGGTGATGATTTTAACCGATTCCACCGTGCCGAAAGAGGAGAAGAGGCTCCTGAGGTTATCTTCGTGGGTATTGTAGGAAAGATTACCTACATATAATTTTTTAGCCATTTGGCTTCCTTTGCCCGGTTTACCGGGTCTTTTGTAGTCCGCTCATCCATGATGAGCTTGCAAGCTGGGAAAAAACGGACATACAGGACTTTCTTTTCATGATTGTTAAAGTAGTAGATAATCCGGATATTTTGTAATAGAACTGAAGACCAGTAACTAAAAATAGCAGACTTTCCAAAAGTACTTAGAAAAGATCATAGTAATGTCTGGGAGTTTCCAACTCTTGAAAGAAGTATTGAGGGAAAAGAGGAAAATGTCAAGGGAATTCGATGAAATTCCACTTATTTCCCCCCAAAAGGGCAAATTTTCCCCGAGAATCTGTGCCCTGGACGGCTTGACATTGGTTTCAAATCCCGTTATCCTTGAGACTCATTCAGAGCGTCTTGGAGTTCGGATAGGCCGTCGCTTTTGAAGGGTGTAATTTGGAGCGATGTCCGAGTGGTTGAAGGAGGCGGTCTTGAAAACCGTTGTGCCGCAAGGTACCGGGGGTTCGAATCCCCCTTGCTCCGGAAGGTTGTTTGAAAGTGGTGTTTTGGGATAGAGTTCCCATTATATAGTTGATTGGTTAACTTTTGGAGCGGTGGGTGAGTGGCCGAAACCAACGGTTTGCTAAACCGTCGTACCCTAACCGGGTACCGGGGGTTCGAATCCCCCCTGCTCCGTTTTTTGAGGTTGTAGCTCAGTTGGATACAACCCCGTAGAAAATAGCGTTTTGCTATTTCTTTGTTATATATAGCGGCGTTCCACCAAAAGAAAAACCCATGTCGGCCCGGGCTTCACCTCTTCCCTTATTCTCCATTCAAGAAAATCAGACTTTCAGAAATTACCACGGGCCATATTGAACGCCGGGAACTTTGGGCCAAAGAAACCCCCCCACACTTTTTTCATTTTTTTTAGTTTTTTAGTTGACATTCTTGTAAAAATATGTTATGTTTATTGCATAACAATTTGATGGAAAAGGATGTATACCTTGAAATGTACCCTGAAGGATGTTTCTGACCTCGAAATCGGCTTGGTCTTATCCCGGAAAAAGGCTCCCGGGAAATCCTTGTACGAGTACCAAAAGCTGTCCCTTAAATCCCTGGGGGCGGATGGCGCCCTTGATATGGTTCAAAATGAAACCTACTACGCATCGGAAGCCCTGGACGGGCATTTTCTTACCAGAGAGAACATGGTAGTGATAAAGCTCTTTACCCCCCTCAACCCGGTGGTCGTCCAAAAAGGGCAGGAGGGCTTTGTCATCCCCTCGCAAATGGCGGGCATAACCGTAAAAAAAGATGTGTACCCCGAATATTTACAATACTTTTTATCCCTCCCGGAAACCGGAATCTATTTACTGTCCCGGACAAGCGGCGCCGTGATGCGGTCAATAAGCGTAAAAACACTATCGGAACTTCCGCTGGATATCCCGCCGCTGAAACAACAGGAACAGTTTTGCAGCCTCTACCGCCTTCACCGCAGGAAAAAGGCGCTGACCGAAAAACTTGCCGCCATAGAAGATGAAAAAATGCTGGCGGTTTTTGAAACAATCCGCAGCGATAATGGGGACGAATAAGATGGAACAGACAAACAATATTGAACAGGCCATACTGAAAGCCGGAAACCTGCTCGCGGGCACGGTTGGCATCGGAGCGGTCAGGGACTATCTCCTTCCCCTTTTCTTTGTCAAGTATATAGAAGAAAATTCATTTTCCGCCCTGTTTGCTCAAAGGAACGATCCCGGTCTTGGGGAGCGCATTAATAAAACGTTTGCGGCAATCGAAGCTGATAATGCGCAAACCCTCTCCGGGGTATTAACCGTGGCGGATTACTCCAACACGGTGCTTTTTGGCGGACAGGAACAGCGGGACAGGGTGCTGAAAGGCGTTTTGGAATATATCGCTCCCCTTGATCTGCATCAACAGGAGCTTGGTAAAACATTCGACCGTATTCTTGAACGGCTTGCCGGGATCAGCGGCTCCGGTAAGTACGGCCCGTGCTACACCCGCCCCTTTGTATCAGACCTGATCAGTTCCCTTGCAGCCCCCAGGGAAGGTGAAACAATCTACGATCCCGCCTGCGGATCCGCATCCCTGCTTATCAAGACTGCAAAAAAAGCAAAGGGATATTCCGCCGGGCTTTATGGACAGGATATTGATATTTCCACGGCAGCGGTTGCGAAAATGAATGTCCTCATCAATGGTTTTACCCGGGCAACAATAACCCAGGGAGACACCTTTGCTAATCCGGCCTTTACCGCTGCGGGGAATAAACTGAAACAATTTGATATCGTCATTTCGGATATCCCCTTAAACAAACGCAACTGGAAAGCGGGATTACGTCCCGATGAAGACCCCCATGTTAAATTGGAAAATTCAACGGATCCCTTTCACCGTTTTAAGTACGGTGTCCCCTCGGCTTCCTGGAGCAGTTGGGCATTTTTGCAGCACATGCTGGCAAGCTGCAATGGCCATGGCCGTGTCATAGCGACGGCGCCGGCGGGGGCACTTTTCAGAATATCCTCGGAACGTGATATACGGTGCAATATTATTGAGGAAAATCTTCTTGACGCGGTACTCGCTCTGCCTAAAAACAGCTTTTTGGAAACCGCCGTTTCCGGCTGCATTCTTGTTTTTAAAAAGAAACGTAAAGAGCGGGATGTTTTTTTTATTGACACAGAAAAAATGGGAGTGGACGAAATTGTTGCCGCCCATATAAAACGGACTAATGTAGAAAATTATGCCCGCCGTATCTCTATCGATGAAATAAGAAATAACGATTATAACCTCAGTCTTAATCGTTATATTAATTCCGCAGAGGATGGAAAAACCGGCCCACGGGACATTCAGAAAATCAATGAACTAATCGGGCATATCAAGGACGAGATTGAAATACTCGATACAGAAATGAAAAGGTGTTTTAAAGAAATTGATAATGGAAAATAAGGTGTTTATAGAACAAGTTATCACTACACTCTACCCGGCTCAGCAATTAGAGCAGTGCGGAATCAATGAAGCTGAAATTAAAGATGCTGAAAAGATGCTTCACTTGGTTTTTCCTGAACAATTACGAAACTACTACCTGCAGTTTGGCAACAGTCAGATACTAAACTATAATGATGAATTATTCAGAATACAAGATATTTTTCTGGATGAAGATTATGTAGTATTCTGCAAGGAAAAAGGTTGGAATAAATTTTATGGAATAAAAGCAGCGGACATGCAGCAAAAAAATCCATTGGTATATACAAAAAGCAGTGAACGGTTAAAAGGTGATACCAGCCATCATTTTACCTTTGTCTGGCATGAAAGCTCGAAAAACAAGGAAACACTTGAAAAATTTCTACTCCATTTCAGTATTGAGAATAGTTTGGAGGGAGGATTGGAATATAGATTTAGCGTACATGATATCCATGATATTGAAAGAGTAACTCTGTTAATAAATAATGGAACTATTCTTATTCAAAAATTAGCTGACATATCACAGACAAAGGATAATGGAACAGTTTATTCAAATTATTATATGGATAATCGCTCTGCGATGCATATTTTATATATTTCAGAGAACAATGTCAATAAAATGGGGTATTTAAATTTTGCTGCCGGCGACGCAGGTATTTACAAAAAGACAATAGCTAATTTGAATAGCAATGGTATTAAACCGGAGAAAAGAGATAATCCCGCGAATGATTATAAAATTTACAAAAGGCTTTCTGCTGTTATCGGATCAATTATTGTGCCCGGGAGTTATGATAACTGGAGGAAAAGACGTAAAGAAGCAATAGTGGTTCCGGAGCGGACAATTAATAAAATTTATGATTTATTACTAAAGGCCAACCCGGATTTCGATTATTATGGTATATCAACAGAATATTCAAAAGAGCAGATAAAGGAATTGATTGCACTATTGTCAATCAGGGTGGATAAAATGAAGAATAATGAAAACTTCATGTTTCATCCGAAAAAGAAAATAATGGACTATCCTGATTTTTATTATAGTGATAACATTGATTACAGAAGGTATAAGCATCATATAATTGCGGTATTAGAAGAATTAATTACCTGGCTTGAAGCTGTTACTGACGAAATGATAACTATTATAGGAGTATAATATGGGTTACTTTACTAAACCAATTCGGAAAATCCGGCACATGGCGAAACTGGGGCTGCCTCAGCCCTACGACCTCTGCAAGGCAGCATTGGAGCATGACGGACTCGCATTGCAATATGTGCGGGAGAAAACTGCGGAATTATGCGACATCGCCCTGCGGAAAAACGGGGCTGCCCTGCAATTTGTGCCTCCGGAGTTGCATACCATCGAACGCTATTTCCTGGCAGTAGCACACAGTGCTGCGGCACTGGCCTTTGTGGATGCAAGACCCTGCACCGCAGACGAATACTGCGACATTTGCGAGATGGTATTCAACGATCACGGCGAAGATGCTAACATGTCACTGGTTGACCGTGAGACATTCATTAAAGCGCAAAATGGCGAAGCACGCTACAATCATTTGTGCAAACTGGCCGCCGAAAACGGCCGTCTGGAAGGTATTGCGCAGCCAACGGCCAAGTTGTGCGAAATTGCGGTGAAGAAAAACCCCAACGCCCTTGCCTTTGTACCCGAAGACTTGCTCACCGCAAATCTATGCCGCATCGCCGTGGAAAAGGATGCAAATGCCCTGCGGTATGTCCCTGAATATTTCCGTACCAATGACCTGTGCCTGGATGCGGTGAACAAAAATCCAAAAGTGCTCCAATACGTCAAGGAACAGACTCCTGAAGTATGCCGGGCGGCGATAAAAAAACAGGCCGGTGTGATCAGCCAAGTGCGGGATCAGACAGAAGATCTCTGTTGGTTTGCCCTTGAACAGGATTACGAAATGATCAATAAAATACTGAAACCCACGGTGGAAATGCTTGCCTATACGGAAGCGAAAAGGGCTGTGGCGGCAGAGCGAAAGCGATTGTTTGATGAGGAGGTTCGTCTTTTTAATGAGTACCTGCCCCTCATCTATAAAAAGAGGGACATCATCAAGGCCGAGCCCCGTTTCTATTCAATGCCCAAACCAACCGCCCTATGGGGTACCAGTTACGTCACTTTCAACAACATGGGAGATCATTTTGTCACCCTGGGGGAATTGATTGAGCTATGGGAAAACGAACCTGCTTTCACTGCCGCCTGTAAATGCGGTGGAACCGGAGTATTGTATACCTTTGCGGGGAGCCCTCTTTCGGGCAGTGTATGGCTGCGCTGCCGTTGTATTGTCTGCGATGAACAATTCGAAGGCGGCCACGGCAAAGGCTTAAATATCCATGGCTGGCGGGACGTGGTGGCGATCAGAAACAAGTACCACCCCAAAAATCCTATAGCCGAAAACCCCGCATCCTACGCGGAACTCATCGCTGCTCTGGAAGGCCGCACCCTGACAGAACCGCCGCCCCCGCCTTCGGGCCTCCTCGACCCGGGCCAGTCCTACATACAGCTTGGACGTAATCCAAAAAACCGTTATACTTTCAGCTTTACCAATGAGGAATGATGGGAGAAATTAATTATGGACGAAGCAATCAGCATTGATCCCAATGCCCCGGCATGGTGGATTAGCCCTCAAGGACACATACTGGGCATCAAACACGGGGATACCCATATCCGAATGGTTATTGAAAACCCTAAAGTGTTTGGCTGGACAATAGAGAAAATCGAGGATCGCTATCACTTTTATGGTGAAGCGGTAGGAACGGAGAAAAATGCCCGGGAAGAAATCATAAAGGATATTTTAAACAAAGGCTGGATACGTATAAGAAAAAATAAATATTTTTACACTATTCAGCTTGCTGCCTTATCTGAAAGGGCCAAAGACTATATTTCTGATTGGGCTGCAAAAATGGTAGATTGGGTGGGGCCGATGGCAGAGGCAGCAATTTACACAACGACTGGGGATGAACAATACACTATAGCAGACTTGGCAGGGGGAATCCTCTATACCCCGGGGGAAAGCAAGATAAACGCATAAGAAAAGAATTTACCGCAAAGGCGCCGAAGGCGACAAAGGGGAAGAAGAGAAATGAGTGGACTTCGTAGGCACAATTCAGTATTTTTTTAGCCAGATTCTCTTGTTCTTTCTTTCCTTCGTCGCCTTTGGCGCCTTCGCGGTTAAAATTCTTCTCTTTTCTTCATTGTTTTTCCTATGCGTTTATCCTGGCTGCCATAGCCGCGCTCCCCTTGCGTGCATTTACCCTCATGCTATATACTATTCCCAAAGAGGTAGGTATGGCCCCTGTCCGGGAATTAGCCGTTGATGAAGTAAAAATACGGAGAGCCGTTCAATCCGGCATACCCCTGATCATCACCACCTATACCCTTCCCCATGAAGCGGAACTGTACATAGAGCAGATAATCGGCGTCTTCCTCAAACTGGTTCACCGGGAGGAATTGAAGGATTATCTGGTGTATTGCGTCAAGGAATTGACGGTGAACGCGAAAAAGGCGAACACCAAACGGGTTTATTTTCGGGAACGGGGGCTCAACCTTGCCAATCCCCGGGATTATCAGGAGGGGATGCGATCCTTCAAGGAGGATACCCTCAACAATATTGGCCACTATTTGCAGCTCCAGAAAGAACGGGGCCTCTATATCAAGATGCTCCTGCTGATCAAAAACAATGTCATCACCATTGAGGTCCGGAATAATGTAACCGTAAGTACCGCCGAGCTGACCCGTATCCACCAGCGGCTGAACTGGGAAAACGATGATCTGGGGGATGCCATGGCCCTGGTGCTGGACGAGGCCGAGGGCGCCGGCCTGGGGCTCTCAATCCTGGTGCTGATGCTCAAAAAAATGGGGCTCGGGGAGGATAGTTTCGCCATCGGCAGTACCGAAACGGAAACTATCGCCCGGATACGTATCCCCATGGAAAAGGGGGTGATGGAAAGCATTGCCGCCCTCTCCGCCTCAATTGTGGATAACGTGAATTCCCTGCCCCAGTTCCCGGAAAATATCCTCCGGATACAGCAGCTCATCAGGCAGCCCGATGCGGATATTGTCACCATTGCCCGGAAAATTGCCATGGACCCGGCGATTACCGCGGATCTCCTGAAAACCGTCAATTCCGCCCGGTATATGCTCCCCCGGCGGGTGAATAATATCGTCGAAGCGGTTAAACTGGTGGGTATCCAGGGCATTAAGACCCTGCTCTATTCCTATGGGACCCAGAAAATCCTGGGTGATGAATCCGCCGACAAGAAAGCCCTCTGGGAACACTCCAATAAGACGGCCTTCTACGCGGTGAGCCTTATGAAAAGTTTTCAAAAGAAAGGGGATGTTCCGGACGATGCCTATGTCGGGGGCATACTCCATGACATGGGTAAGATCATTTTTGCCAATGTCCACCCGGATTTAATGAGCCATATCCGGGAATTCTGCGAGCAAAAATCCCTTCCCCCCACCACCTTTGAGAACCTCGCCGCCGGGATGAACCACGCCGAAATAGGCGCCCTGATCGCCGAAAAGTGGAATTTCCCCGAAGCCCTGATCTGCGCCATCCGCTACCACCATGATCCCGATGCGGCCCCGGCGGAATACCGGACCCTGGTGGATGCCGTGTATCTGGCCAATATGTTCTGCGAATACGAGAACGGCGTTATTAGCTTTGACCAATTCGATCCGGCGGTACTGGAGCGCCTCGGTATCAATACCAAGACCCAGATCGACAGCCTCCTGGCGCGGTTCTCCGAGGGGTTCAGGAGCCTTTACTGATCCACTATTTTCCTATATAGTTATTGCAGAGGTAGGTATGGTTTCAGTGCAGGAATTGGCTGTCGATGAAGCAAAAATACGGGGGGCCGTTATATCTGGGGCGCCCCTGACCATCACCACGTATGCCCTTCCCCATGAAGTAGAGCTGTACATAGAGCAGGTAATCTCCGTCTTCCTCAAAGAGGTTCATAGGGAGGAATTGAAGGATTATCTGGTGTATTGCGTTCAGGAATTGGCGGTGAACGCGAAAAAGGCAAACACAAAACGGGTTTATTTTAAGGAACGGGGCCTGGACCTCGTCAATCCCCGGGATTATGACCAGGGAATAGTATCCTTCAAGGAGGATACCCTCAACAACATCGGCCATTATCTGCAGCTCCAGAAGGAACAGGACCTCTATATTAAGGTTATCCTGCAAATTAGGAACAATATCATCACCATTGAGGTCCGGAATAACGTAATCATAAATGCCGCTGAGCTGATCCGTATCCAACAGAAGCTGAACTGGCAATTCAATAATCTGGAGGAGGCCATTGGGCCATTAATGGACGCTACCGAGGGCGCCGGCCTAGGGCTGGCAATCCTGGTGCAGATGCTCAAAAAAATGGGGCTCAATGAGGATAGTTTTATCATCGGAAGCACGGATAAGGAAACCATCGCCCGGATTAGTATTCCCATGGACAGGAGGATGGTGGAAGGGGTTCCCGCCCTCTCCGCCCTCTCCGCCGCAATTGTAGCGCAGGTGAATTCCCTGCCCCAGTTCCCGGAAAACATACGGCGGGTACAGCAGCTTATCAGGCAGCCCAATGCGAACATCGTCATCATTGCCCAGAAAATCTCCACAGACCCGGCGATGACCGCAGACCTCCTGAAAATCGTCAATTCCGCCCAGTATATGCTCACTAAAAAGGTGAATAATATCGCCGAAGCGGTTAAACTGGTGGGTATCCAGGGCATCAGGAACCTGCTCTATTCTTACGGGACCCTGAAAGTCCTTGGTGAAGAGTCCGCCGACAAGAAAGTCCTTTGGGATCATTCCTATAAAACGGCCTTCTACGCCTTTAATCTCATCAAAAATTTCAAAAAGGACCCCGAAGTTCTGGACGATGTCTATGTTGGGGGCATACTCCATGACATGGGCAAGATCATCTTCGCCCAGGTTCACCCTGATTTAATGAACCATATCCGGGAATTTTGCGACCAAAAGTCCCTTCCCATCGCAACCTTTGAGTACCTGGCCTCCGGGATGGATCACGCCGAGATTGGCGCCATGGTTGCCGAAAAATGGAATTTCTCTGCTGCGCTGATCAACGTCATCCGTTACCACCATGATCCCGCCTCCGCCCCGGCGGAATACCGGACCCTGGTGGACACCGTATATCTGGCCAATATGTTCTGCCTATACGAGAATAACACGGTAAACTTTGATCAGTTCGAGCCGACGGTGTTGGCGCGCTTCGGCCTCACTACCAAGAACCAGATTGACAAGCTCCTGGCACGGTTCTCCGCAGGGTTCAAGAAGGAGCTTGAGGGGTAATTGTTCCGTAATTCGGCGCTGCGGTATTTCCCCCTATTCCTCCTCCTCTCTTTCCATGCCCTTAACGCCGATGCCGAAACCATCAAGCTCTATTCTTTCAACATTCAAATATTCGGCGCATCGAAGATGGCGAAGCCGGAGGCGGCGCGCATCCTGGCGGATATTGTTTCCCAAGCCGATGTGACGGCCATCCAGGAAGTCCGGTCCCGGGATATAGCCCCGGTGCTTGAGTTTATGAAACTGCTGCCCCCAAAATACGCCTATGTCTTAGGCCCCCGGGAAGGCCGGTCCGGATCAAAAGAACAGTACTGGGTAATTTATGACACCACTAAGCTGCGGCTTGCGGCGGAGACAACCTGGGCTGACCCGGATGATCTGTTTGAACGGAATCCCCTGGGGGTCTATTTTCAAACCAAAGACGCATTTGATTTTATTCTGATAAACAATCACATCCAGCCCTCAAACGCCGCCCGGGAGATTGCCGCCCTGCCGGAAGTGGTTCGCTATTTCCAGGAACTATGGGGTGAACCGGATGTGGTATTGGCCGGTGATTTTAACGCCGACGGCAATTATTATGATGAAACGATGCTGGCCGGGGTATTCCCGGAGAACGAGTACCACAGTATTATTACCAACGAGTATGATACCACCGTGGCACTTAGTGATAATACCTACGACCGTATTATTATCACTGCTTCTGCCCTGGAAGATTACGCCGGCGCCTGCGGGGTTATCCGGTTTGACGAGCTCTACGATTTTACGGAACTGACCATACAGCCGCAGCAGGTGAGCGATCATTACCCGGTGTGGGCGGAGTTTTTTGTTGACGCGGATACGGACTAAAATGACGGGATAAACGCATAGAAAAAATAATGAAGAAAAGAGAAGAATTTTAACCGCAAAGATACTATGATTTCAAATATCGGGAAAAGTGGTACTCTGGTCTGACGGGGCCAGGGAGCCGGTGGCAGGCAGTTCGGCGCCGTGAGGAAGTCCGGGAGACCGGGTGAACCTCGA
>BNUY01000052.1 GCA_025997715.1 Spirochaetia bacterium | reverse complement strand
CAGATGTGCTCCTACACGGACGTGGTTTTGCTAATGGTATTACATATGCCAGCCAGATTCAGCTGGGACTGATTCAAAATATGGATTCTATCGAAAAAACAAGGCCACCGTATACGGATTCAGGTATTACTATGTTGATAAAACGTTGCTCATTAAAGAAATCCTCGATAAAGATGCTGAGGTGAACCTGTTTACCCGCCCCCGCCGGTTTGGGAAAACGCTCAATATGCGTATGCTCCAGTGTTTTTTTGAAGATACGAGCGAAACTACCGGCAAAGATGCGGCATCTTTATTTAAGGGCTTAAAAATTATGATCGCAGGTGAGCAGTATACAACCCTTATTGGCATTTATCCGGTGGTGTTTCTAACTTTTAAAGACGCGCGGATGCAATTGTTTGAAGATGCCTATTCAATGCTAAAAGACAATATTATGGGAGAATTTAAGCGGCATAGCTATATTCTGCAGGATAAGCTGCTAATAAAAGAAAAAGAACGTTACGAGTGCATTATGATGGGAACAGGTAATATAGGAGAATATAGCGGTGCGCTCAAATTTCTTTGTGAATGTCTTTCTATACATCATGAAAAAAAAGCGATCGTTTTAATTGACGAGTACGATGTGCCGCTTGAGGCATCATGGTCGAACGGGTATTACAATGATATGGTCAATTTTATTCGCCCGTTATTAGGAACAGCACTTAAAGACAATCCATTTTTGGAGTTTGCTACAATAACCGGATGTTTACGCATTTCAAAGGAGAGTATCTTTACCGGATTGAATAATCTTGATGTGAATTCAATTACCGGTAAGAACTATACCGAATATTTTGGGTTTACGCAGGAAGAAATCAGCAATATGCTTGCTTACTATTCGCTTAATTCCTGTGCCGATATGGTAAAAGAATGGTATGATGGTTATTTATTTGGCAATACAGAGGTATATAATCCATGGAGCAGCATAAAAATTGTCAAAGATCTGTGCGCTGACATACATAGCCTGCCGCAGCCGTACTGGGCAAACACCAGTTCCAACAGTATTGTGCGCACACTTATTGATAAAGCTGATGATGACGCAAAAGCAGACCTGGACACGTTGATTGCAGGCGGGACAATCAAGAAAATAATCCATGAAGACATAACCTATGATGAGGTAGAAAAAAATATCGACAATATATGGAACTTTTTATTCTTTACCGGCTACTTGAAAAAGGTAGGAGAATACGCAGATACTGAAAACAACATCGTTTTAGAGTTAACAATTCCAAATATAGAATTGCTGTGTATATTTCGCAATAAAATACAGGAATGGTTTAAAGAGACCATTGAACAATGCGATTTGTCGCGTTTATACACGGCGGTGCTGGAAGGGGATGCGCAAACCTTTGAAGACGAGCTTTCCGAGTTACTTATTGACTCTATAAGTTTTTATGACAACCAGGAAAACTTTTATCACGGATTTTTAACAGGTGTACTTTCAAAGGCAAAACGGTATTTAGTAAAATCAAACCGTGAATCAGGAAATGGACGAAGCGATATTTTTATGAAAAACGTAAGCGCTAAAGGAAAAGCGGTTGTTTTTGAGCTAAAAGTTGCTCAAAATATGCAGGAATTATCCGCAAAATGTGATGAAGCATTGCGGCAAATTGATGAAAAAAAGTACTTACGTGAACTCGAACAAGAAGGGTATCAACATATTCTTAAATACGGTATTGCCTTCTGTAGAAAAGACTGTATGGTTAAGATAGCGGATTCTATAATCAAGGAATAATGTATGAGTACTTTGTGGCAACGCTTTAGAACCGTTATTTCCCTCTGTGACGCATCGGAAATATTGGCTGATGAAGTAAATAACTATAATACAACGCAAAAATTATTAAATAAAAAACGAAAGTGGATTTGGTAGATTTTGTAATAAAAGAAAAAGTAAAGATAATAACGTCATTGATTTGATTGTAAATACGGTATCATAAATGTCTATTATAAATTTAAACGACTTACAACAACTCATTATTATAGGTGAAGATTCCAGGCATCAATTCAAGCGTGATTTCACGAATGCCGATAGCCTTGCTGCCGAAATGGTGGCCTTTGCAAATGGAAATGGCGGCACTATTCTTATCGGTATAAACGACAACGCTACCGCCAGTGAAGAAATCAAACGAATGTTCACGCATAATGAGTCTCTACATGCCGACGAACAAGCAGTTTTCGGTACTTCAATTGACGACCTTGACTTAGAGTACTTCACCCGTTATTTTGATGAAAATTATAAAATACCTTTGAACAAGCAGTCTCTTCCTATAAAAACTTTATTGCACAATCTTAAAATTCTGAAAAATGATACACTTTCTTTAACAGGCGCCCTTCTGTTTGGGAAAAATATGGAACATAGAATTCCTTTGGCTACGGTGAAAGCGGTGACTTTTTTCGGAAACAGCATGGGTGATACGCAGTTTATTGATAAGCGGGAAATTACCGGAAAAATGATCGATATATATCGGGAAGCTATTGCTTTTTTTCACAACAATCTCAGACTGGTACAAGTGGAAGAAGGGTTTAATACACCGGGACAGCTCGAAATACCGCTTGCTGCATTACAAGAGCTTGTTGTAAATGCGCTTATTCACCGTGATTTCTTTGTGCCTGCAAATATATGTCTTATGATTTTCAGGAATCGAATAGAAATAACCAGCCCCGGCCATTTGCCGAATACGCTTACAACTGAGAGTATTAAATACGGAATTTCAGCGAAACGCAATTCTCTTTTGTCGTCATTTGCAATTCACATTTTACCGTACAACGGTATCGGCACCGGTATTACACGGGCGCTCGAAGCATACCCGCACATTACATTTGAAGATGATCGTATCGGTAATCAGTTCAAAGTTACGATAGCACGGCCTGAAATCGGAGTATGAATATATGAATACAGATCATAAAGGAAAACTACCATGAAACCACTCCCAATTGGGGTAAGTTTTTTCGATACGGTAATAGAACAGGGTTATTATTATGTTGACAAAACACTGCTCATAAAAGAGATGCTTGACAAAAAGGCAGCGGTGAACCTGTTCACCCGCCCCCGCCGGTTTGGGAAAACACTCAATATGCGTATGCTTCAATGTTTTTTTGAAGACACCGCCGAAACTACCGGCAAGGACGCCGTATTGTGGTTTAACAACCTTAAAATTATGTCCGCAGGTGATAGCTACACTTCCCTGCTCGGCCAATATCCCGTTGTGTTTCTTACCTTTAAAGATTCACGGCAGACATCATTCGAATCGGCATATGCTGTTATTAAAGACAACATCGCAGATGAATTTAAACGGCATAATTATGTATTAAAAAATGAACATTTGACAGCAGAAAAAGAACACTACGAGCGGATTATGCAAGGCATTGCTACGCAACATGAGTATAGTCAGGGGATTAAGTTTCTTTCGAAATGTCTGTCTATACACCATGGGAAAAAAGCAATCATCCTTATTGATGAGTATGACGTGCCGCTTGAAGCTTCCTGGGCGAATCAGTATTACAATGATATGGTGGATTTTATACGAACGCTTTTGGGAATGGCGCTTAAAGACAATCCTTTTTTGGAATTTGCGGCTATTACCGGATGTTTACGCATATCGAAGGAGAGCATTTTTACGGGATTGAATAATCTTGGAGTGAATTCTATTCGCGGCTCAGATTACACTGAATATTTCGGGTTTACACAAGAAGAAGTAACAGAAATACTGGGATTTTATCGTCTTGAGTCCCATGCAGATATGATAAAAGATTGGTATGATGGGTATCTATTTGGAAACTGTGAAGTATACAATCCCTGGAGCTTAATCAATATTGTGAAGGATTTGTGCAGTGATAAGAACAGGCTGCCGGAACCCTATTGGGCAAACACCAGCTCCAACAGCATAGTCCGCATGCTTATTGATAAGTCGGATGATGCAGCGAGAGCTGACCTTGACACATTGATTGCAGGGGGCACTATAAAAAAAACAATACACGAAGACATTACCTATGACGAGGTAGAAAAAAACATCGACAATATATGGAACTTTTTATTCTTTACCGGGTATTTGAAAAAAACAAGCGAATACGCAGATAGCCAGGACAATATCGTTTTAGGTTTAACGATTCCAAACAAGGAACTGTTTTGTATATATCGAAATAAAATACAGGAATGGTTCAGGGAAACAATTGAGCAACAAGACCTCTCATCGTTATACACAGCGATACTCGAAGGTAATACGCAAACCTTTGAGGACGAACTTTCTGCATTGTTACTTAACTCTATCAGTTTTTATGACAGCCGGGAGAATTTCTATCATGGATTTGTGACAGGCGTCCTTGCAAAAGCGAAGGGATATTTGGTAAGGTCAAACCGTGAATCAGGAAATGGACGGAGCGATATTTTTATGAAAAACGTAAGCGCCAAGGGTAAAGCGGTGATTTTTGAACTAAAGGCTGCTACCACCATGCAGGAACTGTCTGCAAAATGTGATGAAGCATTGCGGCAAATCGAAGAAAAAAAGTACATACATGAACTCGAACAGGAGGGATATCAACATATTCTTAAATATGGTATTGCCTTCTGTAGAAAAGACTGTATGGTTAAGATAGCGGATTCAACAATCAAGGAATAAAGTATGAGTAATGTTAAAGTTAGCATTTTAGTTCTATTGCTTAGCGTTTGTATAATAAATATCCCCGCCCAGGAAGCCATCGTATCCGATACCGAACGGTACTACGACTTCCTTGCTTTACAGGGCCTCACCGAACGGCCCTACCTCAATTACCGCACCTTATCCGATTCAGCTTGGGACATAGCCCCTGATGCAGCGCATCCCTGGCAGAAACAAAACCTGGGCACAAAGCGTCCGCTATTCGGCGATGCATCCATGCGCATCTATGGCCCGGAACTGTTCATGTCCGGAAACACTGCGGCGCCTTATGGACAGAATGACGGGGCATTGTGGCAAGGCAGGGGCTTTAACACAAGCCTTACCGGGGGCATACGGTTTGAGGGGTATGGCGTGGAACTTACCTTTAAGCCGCAGTTGGCGTTTAGTCAGAATGCGGCGTTTGATTTAATACTCCGTGAAATATCTGGCGCAAATTATGCGGGTAAAGCCGACACCTTCGGTTATTTTTGGGGCCGAGTTGATGCACCGCAGCGTTTTGGGGATGATCCCTTCTTTACCTATGATTGGGGTGACAGCGAAGTCCGATATACATGGAAAACGCTGACTGTGGGGTTCGGAACCCAGGCCGTCTGGCTTGGGCCTGCGTATCTCAATTCGATGCTCCATTCAAATAACGCACCTACATATCCTAAGTTTGATATAGGATTACGAAAACAGCGGATTGTTATTCCAAAGGTTAATTGGTATTGGGGGGATGTTGAAGCACGTATTTGGGTTGGGTATTTGTCGGAATCGAATTATTTTGATAATGATGATTCTAATGATCACAGAATGTTTCATGGATTGTCCTTCGCCTATTCCCCGCCGGGTGTTTTGAGCGGACTGACATTATTTGTGAACAGGGTTTGTATAGTTCCGTGGGAATGGGAAAACCTAAAATATATCTGGCCAATTGGTGATAATACTATTGAGGATCAGAAAGCGTCCTTTGGCGCGTCATGGGTTTTTCCAAAAGCGGGGCTTGAGGTGTACGGGGAATTGGGGGTGGATGATTATGTGGCCGATGCAAAAGAGAAGAGAATACAAGGATACATTCGATATCCATTCCACACCATACTGTATACCGTTGGCCTAAAAAAAACTTTGGGCATTGTGCCAAATCGTGATATATACGGTGAAATAATTTTTGAATGGAATTCCATGGAAATGTCCCAGGATTTTCAGTTTCAATGGGGATATTCCCCTTATTTTCATGGCACCGGCGGGGGTCAAGGGTATACTAACGGCGGTCAATGGTTAGGCGCCGGAAGCGGCTGGGGCGGAAACAGTCAGTATCTGGAATTCAAGCTCTATTATCCCAAGGGGACATCTTCTCTCTTTTTCCAGAGAAATAATCCTGATAATAATTTTCTGTACAGCAAAGCGGTAAATGCTTCGGCAAGCCCGGAGTTGGAAAATAAATACTTCAAAAGCTGGAAAGCAAATTTCAACGTAGGAGTAAGTACAAAATATTTCCTATTAGATCAATTGTCCATTGGTGGAGGATTCGTGTATAACTTAATAATAAACCCATATTATTATTTTAACAAAACAGATTACTGGGAAGATGAATTGATGCATAATTTTTCAATCAATCTTACCGCACAATATAATTTTTAGAGGATATAGTGACTAAAGCACCCTTTTATCCTGATTTAATCCCGATTGTATTTACTCCCAATGATTATTATGCCCCCATATATGGCTTCAATGATACAATCTGTCATGGAAAATGCAAATCATAACAGGAAACATTGCTTTTTTATAATGCATCGTGATATTTCCCCGGAAAGCATGGAATCGTTAAGAATCCATATAAACTACTTTTCAAACTTTTCTCTTTTTTTGTAGGACACTAATTATTTATGAAGAACATGGAAATAGCATTTTGTACTGATAATAATTATATAATGCCCTATGGTGTTTTAATAAAATCAATATTACATACCAATAGCGATAGTGTTATAAAATTTCATTTAATCTCTGAGTATATATCGGAAGACAACAAAAATAAACTCAAAAGCCTGATGAATGAAAAATCTGAAATAGATTTTTATAGTATCAATCCTAATTTATATAAGAACCTGATAATACGCAATGAACGATTTACTCTTGCGATATATATCCGCTTCTTTCTATCATATATTTTACCTGAATCAATTGATAAAGTTTTATATCTTGATGGTGATATGATATGTCTTGATTCGTTGAATAGTTTATGGCAGACTGATATAAACAACTATCCTGCCGCTGCCGCAATTGATTCGAGTCAAGATGACATTCGAAACTATAATAGATTAGGCTATGATCCGACTCTTGGTTATTATAATCCTGGAACATTACTTATTAACTTGAATTATTGGCGCACATATAAAATACCGGAAAAACTCGTTGAATTTGTCAGTAAAAACCCAGAAAAATGTAAATGGTATGATCAGGATGCGTTAAATCATATTTTTGCTAATAATTGGAAACATTTATCGGCAAGATATAATTGCCAAATCATTTATTACACTACTAAAATTGAAGATTTATCTATTCGCAAAAATTTACATGATGATATTAACAATTCGCGTTTAAATCCGGTAATCCTGCATTATAGTGGCGAATTCAAACCTTGGCATAAAGAAGAACATAATATGCCATTTACAAAATTGTGGTTGTTTTTTTTTAATTTATCGCCATGGAAAAATGAAAAATTAAAATATCGGGGTAAATATAATAAAATTCAATTAGTTAAAAAAAATGTAGTAAAGCCAATCTTAATAAAATTACATTTGTATCATTTAAAACAATGGAAATCTTTTGATAATACACTTGATGTTAATAAATTGTTTGATTCTATAATAGAAAAATTGTTGTAAGGCGAAATCAATTATGAATTCTCCCATAATATCAATAATTGTTCCCATATATAAAACAGAGCATTATATAGCCCGATGTCTGGACAGTCTAATTAGTCAGACATTTTCAAATATAGAAATAATTTGTGTGAATGATGGGTCGCCTGATAATGCACTTGCAATTTGCGAAGACTATGCAAAACGAGAGAAACGTATCAGTGTTTTTTCGCAGACAAACCAAGGTCCTTCCGCTGCACGTAATACAGGACTTTTGCACGCACAAGGTGAATATATTCAGTTTTGTGACTCAGATGATTATTATGATATCACCATGTGTGAGAAGATGTATAATGCTATTATTACTTCAAAGGCAGACATCTGTGTATCAGGAATAAATATATTTTATGATAATATGCCTGCATTTGCAAATGAACACTATTATCAGGCGCCTTTTCATGGGATACGTTTGATCGATTATGAAGTCTTTACACAAACTAATGTATTTGTATGGAATAAGATTTATAAAAAATCACTAATCGATAAATATAGTATCACATTTCCTTATGGACTTCATTATGAAGACGCATGTTTTTTATTTAAGTATCTCATGATTTCAAAAAAAATATATTTTATTAGCGATCTGTTATATACTTATATTATTCGTCCTGATTCAATAATGGGATCAACCCGATTCACAAAGCCAGCTTACGCAATTGACCATATATATATCATACAAGATGTAGCGTATTTTATGGCAGAAAACGGACTTGAAAAGAAGTTTGAACATACCTTTATATGGATGACGTTGTTGTATGTGCATCTTTCCTGTTGGTATGGACCTGATGTTATTTATGAAAAAACTTTTGAAGCAGGAGCGGCACTGCTAAACAATATTGATTTCAATGCAATTCTGTGCGGTAACTACAGTATGGATGATGTAATCCGTCTTTATGCTTTGAAAAAAAAAGATTCTAAGATGTATTTTTCAGCTAATAATGTATCACTACAGGAACGAGTGCTCTCTGATATACGAAATAAAGAAAGCCTCGGCTGGCGTTTTATCCTTAAATGCATAAAAACGCGTTTATTGCGTAAATAAGCATATGAATACAACACAATATGACTACCTTGTAGTCGGCTCTGGGCTTTTCGGCGCCGTTTTCGCGTACAAAGCGCACCAAGCAGGTTTTACAGTACTTGTTATCGATAAGCGTTTTCATACTGGTGGGAATGTGTATTGTGAGAATATCGCTGACATAAACGTCCACACCTACGGTGCGCATATTTTTCATACGAACAATAAAGAAGTTTGGGATTTTCTTAATTCTTTTGTTTCCTTTAACCGCTATACCAATTCTCCGGTAGCTAACTATAAAGGCAGGCTATACAACCTACCCTTCAATATGAATACGTTTTATGCGCTTTGGGGAGTAAAAACACCAGATGAGGCAAAAGAAAAAATAGAGCAGCAACGCAGAGAATCGGGAATTACAGAACCGAAAAATCTTGAGGAACAGGCAATTTCCCTTGTCGGCAAAGATATTTATGAAATTTTAATAAAGGGATATACTGAAAAACAATGGGGAAGGAAATGTACCACCCTCCCCGCTTTTATAATTAAACGTCTTCCTGTCCGTTTTACTTTCGATAACAATTATTTTAACGATCTGTATCAGGGTATTCCCATCGGCGGTTATAACAAGCTGATTGACGGACTACTCGCCGGAATCGAAGTCAAAACAAACACCGATTTTTTTGCCAATAGAGCATATTGGGAAAACACGGCAGAGAAAATCATTTTTACCGGCAAAATCGATGAATTTTACGGTTACCGCTTCGGCAAGCTCGAATACCGCACGGTGCGCTTTGAAACGGAAACGCTTACTTGCGAAAATTACCAGGGCAATGCCGTCGTGAATTACACCGAAAGGGAAATCCCCTACACGCGAATTATCGAACACAAGCATTTTGAATTTGACAAACAGCCCCAGACAGTCATCTCCCGGGAATACCCCTCGGAATGGAAAGAGGGCGCGGAGCCCTTTTATCCGGTGAATGACGAAAAAAACAGCGCTTTATACGGCGCCTATGCTGAATTGGCCTGCAAAGAAAAAAACGTCATATTCGGCGGACGTCTTGCAGAATACCGGTATTACGATATGGACAAGGTAATTGAGCGGGCGCTAGACAAATGGGACAATAATGGATAGCGTCAACACGGTTATCGTTACGTATAACAGACTCGCGCTCTTGCAGGAATGTATTGCGGCAGTACTTATACAGACATTTCCGCTCAATAAAATAATTATTGTAAACAATGCTTCAACCGACGGCACAAAAGATTACCTCGCCACCCTACCCGCTTCCAATTTTGTGATAATCAATCAAAAAAAAAACACTGGCGGCGCAGGTGGATTCAATGCAGGCATGAAAAAATCGGTTGACATCGGCGCCGATTGGACGTGGCTCATGGATGACGACACGATTCCCAATCCCGATACCTTGGAAAAACTGATGTACAGGTCTTCGATTGTACCGAATACCGGATTCTTGTGCAGTCGTGTGCTGTGGACGGATGGAACGGTGCATAAAATGAATACGCACGTTCCAAAAAATATACATGGCTTTGTTTTTTGTGAGTATATTGATGACGGAATACTATTATGTAAATCAGGTTCATTTGTGTCTTGCCTGATAAAACAATCTGTTATTGCCGCAGTCGGTTTTCCTATTGCTGATTTCTTTATTTGGAGCGATGACACCGAGTACACCCTGCGGATAACCAATGCCGAATTTTTTGGCCTTATGGTTATCGACAGCATCGTTATTCATAAAACCGTACGGAACTTTATCCCTCAAATACCGGACGCTACGCCGGACATATTTTGGAAATTTTATTATGACCAGCGAAATAAAATATATCTTCTGCGGGGAGAATTTCCATTTTCGCTTAAATATCTATATATGTTTATAAAAACATTTATTATCAATTCGAAGCAATGTTTAAAAAATAAAGGCGAGCGTTTCAAGTTGCTATCAATAGTGTTCAAAGGAATGCTCGCCGGATTTTTCTTTTATCCTAAAATAGAACGGTAACTTTTATGCCTGTGAGAGAGAGAATAAATATTTGACATTAGAAAAACTAAAAAAACTGCTGGCTGAAGACGAAGGCTGGACGGTTGAATACAAAGAATGCAGCAATGGGCTGAACAATAGCGTGTTTGAAACTATTTGCTCCTTTTCCAACCGGTACGGCGGCTATATTCTGCTTGGCATTGATGATAACCGCACCGTGCGGGGCATCAATCGGGAATCTGTCGCCGGTATCAAGAAAAACTTTGTCAATATGCTCAACAATCCGCAAAAGATTTCACCTTCGTTGTTTCTTGCATTAGAGGAAATAGAAGTTGACGGCAAAATCGTTTTGTATGTCTACGTGCCGGTCGGGTCACAGGTGGAACTGTGCTCGGGGAAAATATATGACCGCAACGGGGATGGCGATTTTGAAATCACGAAATCGACCGATTTAGTCGCAAATATGTATAGCCGTAAATCTTCTCTGTTTACTGAACGGGAGGTATTTCCTTATGCGACCGAAAAAGATTTGCGCCTCGATTTAATGCCTCGGGTTAAGCAGATAGCAGTCAACATCGACCGTAATCATCCGTGGAAAGATATGTCCGACAGGGAACTGTTGCGCAGCGCCGGGCTTTATGAGGAAGATAAGCGTACCGGCAAAAAGGGGTTTAACCTGGCGGCTATTCTACTTTTCGGACGGGATGAAGTCCTTCGCTCCTGTGCGCCGGGATATTTGACCGATGCCATCGTACGCCGTAAAAATCTTGACCGGTACGATGATCGGTTAATGGTCGAAACAAATTTGATAGAAGCCTATGATTTGCTGATGGACTTTATCGCCAAACACACTATGGATAAGTTTTTTTTGATGGGAGACCAACGGGTGAGCGTTCGGTCATGGATTGCCCGTGAAGTCGTCAGCAATATTTTAGTCCACCGCGAATATACAAGTACTTTCCCTGCAAAAATTGTACTCGAAAATGAACGTATGTATGCGGAAAATTGAAATCGGGCCTATGCGCAAGGGCGAATTGATCCTGATAATTTCACACCCCGGCCCAAAAATCCACTTTTGGCACGCTTTTTTGTCAACATCGGTAGAGCCGATCAACTGGGATCAGGTGTCCGTAACCTTTATAAATACACACAGATATATTCCGGCAGCGATCCGGAATTGATCGAAGGCGATGTGTTCAGGACTATTATTCCCCTTCTTTCAGCGATTGACGAAACGGATTATCAAGCAGGAATGAGCGATAAAACAGCAGGAATGAGCGATAAAACACCGGGAATGAGCGATAAAATGATGGAACGGGCAAATTCTAAATTAACCATTTCTGAAATCGCGTTTTTGGAAAGTATTTTACCGCTTTTTGCAAAGCATGAGTGGATTAATACAACGCTTGTAAACGGGTTATCAGATAAATCGCCTGCTGCTGTCCGGCGCTATCTAAAGCGGCTTTCTGATATAAATGTTTTAGAAGCAAGGGGGGCGAACAAAAACAGGGAATATCGTTTGATACACGAGGATACAATTAGTGGGTAGGGTCAATGTGGTTGCAGGAGTGTGTCGCCGCAGTGCTCGCGCAGATCTTTCCGCTCAACAAATAATTTAAGAAGTATAAGGAAACATGAATACACCCAATTACATCAACACCCAACCAAAACGTCCGGTACGTTTTTTTAATACCACCGGCCCCTGCAACCCGTGGGATCACTATATGCTGCCGCCGGAAGACCGGCTTGTCGGGGCGCAGCTTGACCGGTATATCGGCGACAAACTTTATTGGGTGCTTCACGCCCCGCGCCAAACGGGAAAGACAACGTTTTTGCAGCATTGGATGCGGCAGATAAACTCAGGCGACGAGGTGATTTCGTGCTACGTAAGCCTTGAAAGATGCCAAAGCCTCCCTGAAATTGAAAGGTGTATGCCAAACGTGTGTGATGCCATTACAGAACAGGCGCTTTATTACAAACTTGATCCGCCGGATTTGAGTACAAACAATCCTCCAAGTATGTTAAGTAATATACTTACGAATTGGGCAAAGAAAGTTGCTCCAAAGTCACTGGTGTTATTGTTTGATGAAGTAGATGTATTAACAGGCGATGCACTTATAAGTTTCCTGCGTCAACTGCGTAACGGTTTTGCAATTCGGGGGATCGGAAGCTTTCCGGTATCAATAGCGCTTGTGGGAATGCGGGATTTAAAAGACTATATTACAAAAGCAAAGGACGGCATCGCCCCGAATCCGGGTTCACCATTTAATATAAAAGAAGATTCTGTACTGCTGGGTAATTTTAATCAAGAAGAGGTGGCCGCACTTTTTGCGCAGCGCACAGCAGAAACAGGACAGCAAATTGCTGTGGACGCGCTTGAATATATATGGGAGCAATCGCAGGGCCAACCGTGGATTGTTAATTCGCTTTTCGAGCGCGCGACAATGCGCATATTACGCTCTGATGATTACGGTATGGTAACGCTGGAACACATCAAAACAGCGCGGGAGCAAATGATACTTGCTCGAGAGACTCATCTTGATTCGCTCGCTGTCCGATTACGTGAGCCGGGTATTCGCTCGATGATGGAAACACTTTTGACCGGCGGCCTTGACTTGAACCTTGCCGAAAGTGAAATGTTTCGTTTCTGTATGGATTTAGGGCTTGTGAGACTGGAAAAAGGAACTCCGACAATATCGAATCCCATTTACCGTGAAACACTTGCCCGTCAAGTAACTTTTGGCATTCAAACGATGATTCCCGAACCTGAATGGCAATGGGAAACGGCGGACGGCTCACTGGATATGGATTCTCTTCTGCATGAGTTTCAAGAATTCTGGCGTGAGAATTCCGAAATATGGGAAGAAAAATCCGATTATACCGGGGCATTCCCGCATCTTTTGTTGATGGCGTTCTTGCAGCGTGTGTTAAATGGCGGCGGTAGAATAGAACGCGAATATGCCGCCGGGCGGGGACGTATGGATTTATTTGTTGAATATAATACAAATAAGTATATCATAGAGATAAAACTGATACACGAAAAGCAATCGCCGGATAGTATTAAGGCCAAAGGTATACAGCAAACCGCCGCATACCGTAACACAAAAGCGCCGGAAGCCCCTGCCTACCTCGTTATCTTCGACCGCCGAAGCGAGACTAAACAAAAGAACTGGGACCAGCGGCTTGGCTGGCAGAAGGAAGCGGATATTACTGTCGTTTTGTTATGAACGAAATATTACTGAGCGTCATTGTTCCTGTTTATAACGTGAAACCGTATCTTGAACGGTGCATTGAAAGTATTATACACCAAACATATCGTAATCTGGATATTATTGTTGTTGATGATGGTTCCACCGATGGAAGCGATGCGATTTGTGATGAATATGCGAAAAAAGATGACCGGATTACTGTTATACACAAACAAAACGGAGGCCTGTCCGATGCGCGTAATGCGGGATTAGCAGTTGCAAAAGGGGATTTGATCGGATTTGTGGATTCTGATGACTGGCTCGCATTGGATATGTATGAAGTTTTGATTGATAATCACGTCAAAACCGGGGCGGATATTGTAGCGTGCGGGTTTTACGATGTGCGGAATAATACGTACAGAAAAAACACGAGAGACGGATTGTACGACAAGGACACGGTGCTGACAGCAGAAGCGGGACTTAATTTATTAGTGAGCGACAAGATACACAATTATGCGTGGAACAAGATATATACGAAAGAACTATTTAAAAAACATATATTTCCGGTCGGCAAGACTTTTGAAGATATATATACTATGTATAAATTATTTCAAGAAGCAGCTTTAATTTCAATTGCCGGGGTGTATAAATATTATTATTTTCATCGAATAGGTTCAATCGCCAATACAAAAAAAATAAAAAACGATATGGAACGTTTTGAAGCAGCATCCTTTCGTTATAACGAATTAAAAGATACGGCGACAGTCAACACAACCATGTTACTGCAAGGAATGCTTACCACTATTGTGTACATTTACTATAATTATCCATTTTTGATTCGGGGAAATAATAAAAAAATGGACAGCTTTACCAGAGAACACAAAAATGCACTTATATCTTGTTCTGCCTCACTCCAAATAAAGTATCGGCTTTTTCTCAAACTTCCCCATTTTCTGTTTTTTCTTGTGCATAATCCGTGTACGCAGGTTTTGTATGAAAGGATAAAAAAAATAGTAGGAACGCCATCTCTATCTCGGAAATAGATGAAAACAATTGCTGTAGTGATAACAACTTATAATCGCATCAGTCTTCTCAAGGGTTTAATCGAAAGCATCAGAGAACAAACTGTGCAGGACTTTCAAATCATTGTGGTGAATAATGCTTCTATTGACGGAACAGAAGAATGGCTAAAAAAGCAGAGTGATGTTATTACTATTACGCAAGAAAACTGTGGCGGTGCAGGTGGATTTTTTACCGGAATGAAACATGCAGCAGAAAACGGGTATCAATACTGTTGGTTAATGGATGATGACGTTTTTTGTTACACAAACGCACTCGAAGAATTAATGAAAATAAATGATCTGAATATTATCGATTTTGGATATGTGTGCAGTAAAGTGATAGGCATTGATAATGAACCAATGAATGTACCAACTGTAGACACACGGCCGTCTGTAAGCGGATACCCTAATTGGCTTGCTGAAATTGAACATGATTTGATACGGGTACTCTCGGCAACTTTTGTTTCTATTCTCATTCCGATGAAAAATATTACCGAACTGGGTTTGCCATATAAAGAATTTATTATTTGGGGTGATGATATTGAATATACCACAAGAATTTCAAATAAAAAGATATCGTTTCTTGCATTCAATAGCGTCGTTGTACATCGGCGAGAACAACAATATTATCTTGAATTTGAAAAAGAGATGGATCCAGCGCGTTTAAATAAATATTTTTATATGTTCAGGAATGAGCTATTTACTGTCTTTAAACATGGAACTGTCTTGCAGCGCATAAAACATATCTTCATGTATATATTACGGTTTTTAAAAATATTGTTGCGGTTTGATTTCAGAAGATTATACATACTAATAAAATCACTATTCGCTTCATTTGTTTTCTTTCCCAAAATATATTATCCTAAAAAAATGTCAACCGGGATGATTTGAATTAGAAAACATGAAATACGTCTATGTCCTAACCTCTTCAGAAAACGATCTCTATTACGAACAATTTTTCCTATCGGTAACTTCTTTACGGTTATATAACCCGGAAGCGGTTATTATTGTACTGCTGGATAAAAGAACAAAAGCCGTGTTATCCGGTAAGCGCAGAGGATACGAACACGTTGTTTCAGAAATCAAAATCATTCCGGTCCCGGAGGAGTTTTCGCAAAAAGAGTCTTCCCGCTGGATTAAAACGTCAATTAACGATTATGTTGACGGAAACTTTCTTTTTATTGATTGCGATACGGTAATAATCGTATCCCTGGAATATGATTTTCCCCCGGATATCAAAATTGGAGCAATTCTTGATAACCATACAATGTTACCGGATCATCGTATTAAAGATCATATAATCAGGGAAAATACCGAATTAAATTTTGCCTCTATAAAAAAAAGGCAGACCTATTTCAATTCAGGGGTAATTTACTTCCGAGAGAGCCCGGAGTCTATTGCTTTATTCAAAAAATGGCATGAGCTGTGGCTTCTTGGTTTAAAGAGAGGTTGTTCACAGGATCAGCCGGCTTTCAATCAGGCGGATTATGAATTGGGCAATATCATTTCAATAATCGGCGGAGAATGGAATTGTCAAATTGGCTATGGCGGATTGCAATATTTTGCAAACGCAAAAATAATTCATTATTTTTCAACGGAGTTATCGCTTTTTGCTGCACCCTATTCACTTGCATCAAATAAAGTTTTATCTTCCATAAAGGAAAGAGGTATAATAGACGATACTATTCTACGTAAATTAAAAAATCCGTTCTCTGAATTTGAATCTAATGCCAGAATATTTTCTGACATACAGGTTCTTAGTGTAATAAACAGTTCAATATTTTCAAACTTGTTATGGTTAAAAAGAAATCATACACATATGTTTTATACAATTGACTCAATTATTGCAAAAACAACGCAGGTTGTAAAAACACTATTGGTACGAAAAGAAATAAACAACTATGTTAAATAAAAACGTCTATAACCAAACCAGATTCGATAAATCAGTGGCAATTGTTGCACTTGCCCGTGACTGTGCAGGGCCGCTTAAGAGAAGCATACCCAAAATCGAGCGGCTACGCAGCTTTTTTTCCAAAAGCACGGTTGTGGTTGTTGAGAATGATAGTATCGACGATACCAAAATGGTGTTACAACAATGGGTAGAAACCGCATCTGATGTAATAATTCTTTCCAAGGATATATATGAAGATACCATACCCAAAAAATCGGCAAAGTTGATAAACCCTGCAAGCAGCGCAGTTCGGATTGAAAAAATGTGCCGATTTCGAAATATATATATGGATTATCTGCATAATCATGATGATGTTTTTGATTTTATCATTGTTATTGATATTGATGTAGAAGAATTCTCTGAAGATACCATACTTGACGCAGTTACTTCGGCGCCCGATGACTGGGTTGCTTTGTTTGCAAACGGCGTAAAATACATTGCGCCATTTGGCAGGAAAATACGGTGCCGTTATTATGATGATTCTGCATATATTCCTTATACACAGGATGCGGCTATTTGTATGGAACTCACGGTGGACGACATGAAACAAAATCGCGATGCCCTTTCAAAGGAGATGAAAAAATTCGCTTTTGTAAAATGTTTATCGGCCTTTGGCGGTATCGGTATTTATCGTTATCAATATATTAAAGATGCACACTATAAAACACAGCCAAATACAAAAAATCACTATGTAGAATCTATTTGTGAACATATTCCGATCAATCTTTCCCTGCGTACCCATGGCGCCTCCTATGTGGTACGTGATTTACTGGTCTATAACAAGCGTATAATAACTATCAAAGATTTGTTTTCTGAACTTATTCCAACCCATCTTTGGTTAGTACTCTACAGACTATTAAACGGCTATAGGATTAATAATGGCAAATACAACGACTGATGAAAC
>BNUY01000051.1 GCA_025997715.1 Spirochaetia bacterium | reverse complement strand
GTTAAAGGAAAAGGGGCTGGCGGCGGTGGAAAAACGCGCCGACCGGGCGACCAACGAAGGCAAGATCTTCATCAAGATCGAGAACAATACCGCCGCCGTGGTGGAACTGGCCTCGGAGACCGACTTTGTGGCCCGGAACCCCGAATTCATCGAGTTGGGGGGGGGTCATTGCGGGAAAGGTCATTGAGAAGGGCTGCACGGAACCCAATGACGAGCTGGCCGGCATGGTTACGGAACTGGCTACCAAGATTCGGGAGAACATGAGCCTTAAACGGATCAAGGTGCTTAAGGCCGGGGCTAACGAATACCTTACTTCCTACATCCACGGGGACGGCAATATCGGCGTGGTGGTAAAGCTGGGGGCGGATAAGCCCGAGGTATTGCAGCAGCCGGCGGCGAAAACCTTTGCCTTTGACCTTGCCCTCCATATCGCCGCCTTTAATCCCCTGGCCCTGGATAAATCCAAGGTTGACCCCGCTTTCCTCAAGGAACAGGAGGAGATTTTCCGCAAGCAGCAGGAGCAGGACGAAAAGCTCAAGGGGAAACCCGCCAATGTGCTGGATAAAATCCTGCAGGGCAAGGTGAGCAAGTACCTAGCGGATATCTGCCTCGTAGACCAGGGTTTTGTGAAGGACGAAAAACAGACGGTGGCCCAGGCCCTGGCGGAAAAAGGCAAGCAGCTTGGGGCGGCAATCACTATTAACGACTACCTGTACTTTAAAGTAGGCCAATAACATGCACAGCGTCATATCCTCATCCGAAGAACGGATGAAAAAAACGGTTACCAGCCTCAGGGACGGCTTTGGCTCCCTCAGAACGGGCCGGGCCTCCGCCGCCCTCTTCGACAAGATCCGGGTGGATGCCTACGGGGAAAAGTCCCCCCTGAACCAGGTGGCCAATATCTCCATCCCCGAGGCGCGGCTCATCGTGATCCAGCCCTGGGATAAGGCCCTGATTGCCGAAATCGAAAAGGCTATCCGCACTTCGGAGCTGTCCCTGAACCCCTCCAACGACGGTAAGGTGATCCGCATTGCCATCCCTCCCCTAACGGAGGAACGGCGGAAGGAGCTTGCCAAGCTTGCCAAAAGCCAGGCGGAACAGAGCCGGGTGGCGGTGCGGAATATCCGCCGGGACGGGAACGAGGAGCTCAAGAAGCTGCTCAAGGACGGGGACATCACCGAGGATGAGGAAAGCAAGCATATCGAGGAATTACAAAAGGTAACCGACAGCTACATCACGAAGATCAACCAGGTTCTCGAAGAAAAAGAAAAAGAAATCATGGAGGTGTGATGATTCCCGCTCATATCGGCATCATCATGGACGGGAATGGCCGCTGGGCGCGGAAACGGAATCAGGTCCGTACCCAGGGGCACCTTGAGGGGCTTAAAGCCGCCAAGCGGATCGTGAAGGCCGCATCCGATATGGGCGTTTCCTACCTTACCCTCTATGCTTTTTCCACGGAAAACTGGAAACGGGCCGCCGAAGAAGTGGGGTTCATCATGGGCCTGGTAAAGCGCTACCTTATTGAGGAGATGGATTTTTACCGGCAGAACGGTATCCGTATCCGCCACGCAGGTGATTTTGCCGGATTGCCTCTGGACATTGGCCGGGAGATACGGCGGGCCATGGAGGACACCAGGGATTTCCGGGGCCTCCAGGTGATTCTTGCCCTGAACTACGGCGGCAGGGACGAAATACGCCGGGCGGTGGAGCGGCTGGTCCGGGACGGGGGCGCCATTACCGAAGCAGCCATCGGGCAGTATCTGGACAACCCCGACATACCGGACCCGGACCTTATCATCCGTACCGCCGGGGAATTGCGGACCAGTAACTTCCTCCTTTGGGAAGCGGCCTACTCGGAATATTATATATCTGATATACTGTGGCCCGACTGGACCGAAGCGGACCTGACGGCTGCGGTGGCGGACTTTCAGAAGCGGGAACGGCGTTACGGCGGTGTTCTCACGGAGCGTTCAGGGGGGAATAAACCATGAGTACACTTGTTAAGCGGCTTCTCATATTCGCCATCGGCGTGCCCCTTACGGTTTGCCTGGTGTTATTCTTGCCGCAGAAAAACCATATCGCCGTCAATGTCGTCGTTATCCTGCTCAGCGCCCTTGGGGCAATAGAATTTGCGGATATGCTCCGGAAAAAAGGACATCCCAAAAGGGGCGCCCTGCACCGCTGGGAGGCAGGTGTTCTGGGCAGCCTGGGTCCCCTGGCCATGACCCTGATGGTCAGTTTCGGTAAGAGCGGGCAGTCCATTCCAATTGCCCTGATCCTGGGTGGTTCCTGGCTCCTGGTTTCTCAGGTTTTTACGGCGGCAGATAAGTTTGATACCGTGATAAGCCGCATTTCGTCGGGTTTCGCGGTGATGCTTTATCCGGGACTCTTTATGGCCTGGATCATCCGGATGAGCCTCCTCCCCCGCTCCGGTATGGTGATCCTCATGTTCCTCCTCATGGTCATTGCCAACGATTCCGCCGCCTGGGCGATGGGCATGCTCTTTGGCAAAGGAAACCGGGGTATCATTCCCGCAAGCCCCAACAAGAGCGTCGCCGGGTTCATCGGGGGCTTCATCGCCTCAATCCTGATTGGCATCGGCGCGGTATATTTTGCCCCGGAAACCTTCCCCCCCTCCTGTTTTGCGGCGCCTCTTTCGGGTATCATCCTGGGCTTTATTTCCGGCCTGGCGGGAACCCTGGGGGATCTGGGGGAATCGGCGATGAAGCGGAGTTCCAATATTAAAGATTCGGGGACCATTATTCCCGGCCGGGGAGGTATTCTGGATACCATTGATTCCATAGCCCTGGCGGCGCCGGTGTATTACGGCTTGTATCGGCTGCTTTTTAAATGAAAAAACGAGTTGCTGTTCTCGGCGCCACGGGCTCCATCGGCCGTAGCGCCCTGGATGTTCTTCGAGCCGCCAAAGACGATTTTGAGGTGGTCCTCCTTTCAAGCCATACTTCTTCCGATCCTCTCCTGGAATGTGCCGGCAATTTCCCCGGCGCGGTTCTGGCCCTGTCCGGGGATACGGCCAAACCCGGTGATACCCGGATTGCCTATTACGGTACTGCGGCGCTCCTTAAGGCCATCGCTTCTTCGGGCGCCGACATTGCGGTAAACGGCATTTCCGGCGCGGCGGGTCTGGCCCCTTCCCTGGCGGTTCTGGATACCGGGGCGGCTTTGGCCCTGGCAAATAAGGAAACCATGGTTATGGCTGCCCCCCTGGTTCAGGAACGGGCGGCGGCGAAGAAGGGGCGCATCTTCCCGGTGGATTCGGAACACGCCGCAATCTACAACCTTTTACGGGCCCACGGGAGTGATACCCTGGAGGAAATCCTCCTTACCGCTTCCGGCGGCCCCTTCCGTACCATGCCCCGGGAAAAGATGGCCGCCGTTACCCCGGCGGAAGCCCTGGCCCACCCTACCTGGAAGATGGGACCCAAGATCACCATCGATTCCTCAACCATGGCCAATAAGGGGCTTGAGGTGATAGAGGCGGCGGGGCTTTTTTCGGTACCCGCGGACAGGGTGAAGGTGGTGGTGCACCCCCAGAGCATCGTCCATTCCATGATCCGCCTGCGGGACGGCGCGGTGTATGCCCAGCTTTCCAAACCGGATATGCGGCTCCCCATACACCAGGCCCTCTACGGGGATGCCTGTGTCCCCTGCCCCTTCGGCCGCCTGGACTTTGACAACCTGAGCCTGAGCTTTGAAAAACCTGACTTCGAGCGTTTCCCCATGCTGGCCCTGGCATACCGGGCCGCAGAAAAAGGCGGCCTGTATCCGGCGGTCTATAACGGCGCCAACGAAATAGCGGTGGCATCCTTCCTGAAAAACGCCGCCGCCTTTCTTGATATCCCTAAGATTGTCGAGTATGTTTTAAGTAAGAATTGGAAGGAAGGAAAATTCGATTTGGAATCCGTGCTGGACGCGGATCATAGAGCCCGGCTCATTGCCGGGGAGTATATCGCGAAAAATCTGGAGAAATAAGATGTTGTTAGTAAAGATACTGTTAGGGCTCATCGGTTTAGGGGTGGTGGTCTTCATCCATGAATTGGGCCATTTCCTCGCCGCCCGGGCGGTGGGCATTGACGTGGAGGCCTTTTCCATAGGCTGGGGTAAGCCCATCCTGAAAAAGAAAGTGGGGGCGGTGGAATACCGGCTGGGCATGTTCCCCATAGGCGGGTACTGCAAAATGAGCGGGGAGAACGAATTTCAGAAGGCCTACGAAAGTAATGCCCATGCCATTGCCCCGGTGAGGGGTACCTTTTACGGGGCCGCTCCCTGGCGGAGAATCATTGTTTCCCTCGCCGGACCCTTTTTCAACCTGCTCTTTGCCGCCCTGGTTTTCTCCATTATTTGGGGTATCGGCTTTGAGGTAAACACCCTGGATAACCGGATTGTCCTGGTTTCGGACATCGCTCCCGGGGAACAATACCCCGCGGACTTTAGCGGCCTAAAAACCGGGGATAAAATAATCGACATAAACGGCAAACCGGTGGCCAATTACCATGATATTCAGGAGCTTATCGCCGCCAACCCGGAAAAAAGCCTGCTTCTTAAAGCAGAGCGGGACGGGGAAATAGTGGACATGGTGGTTAGACCCGACCTGGACAAAAGTTCCGGGGCGGGGAAAATCGGGGTGTATTTTTGGTCCGATCCGGTGATCAAATCCGTTACCGGGGGGAGCCCTGCGGATATGGCGGGCTTACAAAGCGGGGACCGGATTACCCGGATCAACGGGCAGGACTTTGCCTATACCGTGGCGTTGTTCAGGATACTCCGGGATCAGTCCCCGGTGTTGGCGGTGGATTTTGAACGGAACGGCAAACCTATGCAAACCGAGATAATCCTTAGCTATGGTGATACGGGAAGCGCCGACATTGGGATAGTCTATGAGCATATTCAGTTCCATACTCCCGCCCTGGGTCCCATCGGGGCGCTGGTTAAGGGCGGACAGGAAACCGGGAAAACCTTTGCCCTTTCCCTCAAGAGCCTGGGCCTCCTCTTCCGGGGGATTGATTTGACCCAGGCAGTTTCCGGGCCGGTACGGATCACCTATATGGTGGGGGATATTGCCGCGGCGGGTTTCGGGCAAAGCATCGGCACGGGCTTCAGCGCCGTGGCGAACTTTCTGGCCCTCATCTCCATCGCCCTCTGTATCATGAACCTCCTTCCCCTGCCGATACTTGACGGCGGCATGATCCTGCTTTTTATCATTGAAATAATAAAGCGGCGGCCCCTGCACCCCCGGTATATCAGCGCTTTTCAGACCGTCGGGGTGGTACTGATCTTCGGCCTCATGCTTTTTGCGGTCTTTGGGGATATTTTATTTTTGGCCCGCCGGTAATGAAAAGCAAATTGGGGATACTTATCCTTGGCGTCCTGTTTGCGGTGAACACCCGGTTTGTATATTCCCAATCCAATACCGCCTTAGCGGCCGGACACTCCGGTACCGTATCGGCCGTGGCCTATGATCCGGTAAAAAACTATGTACTCAGCGCCGGGATGGACGGCTTCCTCGGGATATGGGATGTTTCAAATAATGCGGCGATGGATCGTTTTCAGGTAAGCCCCTATGCGGTGCGGCTCATGAGCCTGCGGCCGGGGAAAACCCATGCCGCCCTGATGGAAAGTGACGGCGTTGGGGTGCATAGGATTTCCGTCTGGGATTACGGGCGTAAGGAGAATTTATTTACCCTGCGCTTTCAGGACCCCATAATCTTCATCAATTATTCTGCGGGGGGCAATTTTCTTATGGCAACCCGAAACGGCAGAACCGGGGTGATCTTTATCCACAGCGAAACGGGGGAAATACTGGATTCACCCCCGGATCAAAGGGCCATTAGTTTTGCCGCAACTGGCAAATCCGAACGGACCATGATGACCTACGCCGTATCAGGCCGCATCAGCTATTGGGAATTGAATACCGGCAGGGAGATTCAGAATTGTACGGCTCCTATCAATTTGGAAAGCCCCATCTTAGTCGGGAATAACCGGTACCTCTGCGGCATAGATTCCCGGGGATTGGTTGTAGTGGATGCCGTAACGGGAAAGGAAATTGCCCGGGACCCCCATGCCGTCCGGGGCGCCCTATTCCCCACGGCGGCATCGGACCCGGCGGGTCCGCTTGAATTTATGTACCGGGGAATTTTAAACAATAGCCCTCAGGCGGGGGCCGCCAATCTTATCCATTATACCCTCGGACTTCAGCCCGCCACCCCCCAGGACAATCTGGAACGGGACCGTCGGTCCGATTCCTCCATGCCCCTGATTTCCTGCGGCGCCGGCATTGCTGGGGGGGCTATTGCCCTGGGTACCGTTGACGGAGGCATCTGGCTTTTGGCGGCGGATGACGCGGAAGGCCAGGCTATGCACCGGCTTACGCTTATCTCCATAAGCGCCGCGGCGGTTTCAGGGAACAGCCTGGCGCTTATCACGGGAGATACAGTGAACCATGGTCCGCAGATAAGCATCATACCCCAGGATTACCGGCTGGTACAGAACGGTACTGCTATCACCCTTGAAGATTCCCGGAACAATACCCGGATAAGCGGGGATTCCGGTGTAGCGGCGGGGAGTCCCGGCAGGTTTATCGTATGGCAAACCGAAAATACCCGTTCCGTTCCAATTCTTATAAACGGCGCAGGCGCTCCGGAACGCAGGGATACGGTGCTGGAGAGGGCGCTCTTCCGCCATCCCCTCCGCTCGGTTTCCCTGCTGGGGAATCAGGCCCTCTTCCTTGATACCACCGGAACGATCACCATGGTGTCCACCGATTCAGGCGCCGGGACTTTTACCTATACCGCCGCAGATCCCCTGGCGGTAACCTTCTATGACAACCGGAATATTATCATCGGCCAAACCGCCGCCGCCAACATGGCCCCCTTCTTGCTGGTGAATACCCTTACCCAGGAAACGACGCCCTTCATCTATCCCGCTGCGGCGGGGGCCGTTTTGTACCGGGCGCCCAATGGGATGGTTTACGGAGGCGTGGTGGAGGGTTCCCCGGAACGGGCTGTCACCTCTCTGCTCCTTTTGGATATCGGACGCCCCTCCGCCTCAAGGCGGCTGCTTGAATACCCGGGGGAGGATACCACCTGTATCATCGCCCAAAGCGGCCTATCCCTGGCGACAACCATGGGCGGAAACGGCCCCACCCTCCTTAACAACCGGGGCATCATCCCCTTTGCACGGAGCCCCAGCCTGCCGGAAGACCTTATCGGAAACGACACCTATTTTATCCTCCGGGGCAAGGACGGCTCCATAAGCTGGTACAACCCCGACAACGGATCATTGCTTGCCCGGCTGCGGCTTTTGGAGCGGGAATGGATTCTGGAAATAACGGATGGATCATCCTCTGGACCTATAGCCCCCCGCAGCCTGCGGGGACCGGTCAACAGAAATTAGCATAAAACTGTATATATGGTTTTTAAGAATTTTAACCACAGACCTCACAGACCTCACGGACTTTTGCTTTGAAATCTCATTTTTTGTCTGTGTTGTCCGTGTGGTCGACTTTTCCACTCTTTGGGTGTAAAAGTGGTTGATTTCTTCTAACATCTACAAGGCTCCTAATCGTGGGAAGGGTTCTGCCGTATTTTTTCTATGGCCCCGGACACCGCTTCCCGGACGCTTGCATCGTAGGCCGCGTCAGAGCGGGCGCTGGACGCCCACAGGGTACCTAACAAAGTATACCGGTACAGGGGTTTCACCGTATTTAAAGCCATGGCGGCCATATCCGCCACACAATCGTTGCAAAGGCAAATTGTTCCCTCATAGGATTCAAGCTGCAGGCCCAACTCTTCATGGACCAGGCGCTCCGCTTCGTTTACCACATGTTCCAAATTATAATTATCGATAAAGGCCATATGCCCTCCTTTACTATGTTACTATTGCTGTTTCCTGGTGAAGGACACAAATTTGGTACACTGGGGAAGGAATTCAATTCCTACGGTTCCCACCGGGCCGTTCCGCTGTTTTGCGATAATCAGTTCCGTATTGGGCTTGTCCGGATTTTCCCTGGTGGAATCTTTTTTATCCAATTCCCGTTCCCGGTGCAGAAACATTACCACATCCGCATCCTGTTCAATAGACCCGGACTCCCGGATATCCGAAAGGTTGGGCCGCTTCCCCTCCGCATCCCGGCGTACCTGGGAAAGGGCCACGATGGGGATATTAAGTTCCCGGGCCAGGCTTTTCAGTGACCGGGAAATCTCGGCAATCTGCTCATGCCGGGGGAGATTGTAATTATCCGAACTTATCAGGGTAAGGTAGTCGATGAAGATTATCTCCACATGCTGCTGCGCCCGGAGCCGCCGGGCCTGGGCTCGCAGGTCAAGGAGCTTCATGTTGGGCATATCCACAATGTAGAGGGGCGCGTCATATATTCTGCCCGCCGCTTCCTGAAGGCTGTGATAATCACTGGGTTTCAAAAACCCTGAACGGATCTTATTGGATTCAATATTCGCCTCGCTGGAAATGAGCCGCATCATCAGGGCCATATCGGACATTTCAAGGGTGAAGAACGCGGTGGGTATCCGCCGGCCCTTGTTGTTTATGGACATATTGGCCGCCATGGTCAGGGCCAGGGCGGTCTTCCCCACCGAAGGCCGGGCGCCGATGATGATAAGTTCCGCCGGCTGGAACCCCGCCGTCATGGAATCAAGCTCCTCAAATCCCGCGGGGACTCCCGTAAAGGCGTTCTTGTTCTTAATGAGTTTTTCTATGGCGTCAATGGCCTTGGGGATGATTTCCTTGGCGCTCTTAAAACTCAGGGTATTCCGGTCGGTGGTCAGTTCAAAAATTCTTTGTTGGGTTTCTTCCAGGAGTATCCGGGATTCCAGGGACTCGTCAAAGGACTTGGCGTTTACCTCCCCCGCAACCCGGATGAGGGACCGGCGCAGGGAGCCATCCTGTACAATCTTGGCGTAATAATCGACATTGGCGCTGGAGGGGACCACATTGGTAAGGGAAGCGACATAGGAAGGCCCGCCGGACAGATCCAGTTCCCCGGTCTTACGAAGCTCCTCCGTAACGGTGATAATATCCGCCTTCCGTCCCTGATTAAAAAGGCTGAAAATTGCCTCACAGACCCGGCGATTGGCGTTTGAATAAAAGTCACCGGGCCTTAAGTACTGGATAACCGTGGTAATGGCGTCTTCATCAAGCAACATGGCCCCCAGGGAGGCCTGTTCCGCCTCATCGTTATGGGGCGGAACCCTCGGATCATTCTGCGTCTGGGGAGCCATGGATCATGGAACCTACTGGTTTCCTGCGTCGGGGGCAGCCGCTTCCGGGGCATCCACCGGGGCGGCGCTTTCCGCCTGTACGGGAGCCCCCTCCCCGCTTTGCTGTTCGGTTTCCTGCTTCACTTCCGCCGACTCCGCGTCCCTTCTCCGACGACCGCCGCCGCGGACAGGCGCAGAGGGGGTTTCTACCTTTATCGGCTGCCCTTCCACGGTGATGGTCAGTTCGGCGGCGGCGCTTTCGTAGAGCTTAACCGTCACCTTGTATTTGCCCACGCTCTTAAAGCTGTTGCCGGGAAGTTCAACCCGCTTCCGCTCAATTTGGAAGCCCTGCTTGACCAGTTCATCCGCCACGGTTTGGCTGGTAACGGCGCCGTAGAGCTTCCCGTTAGGCCCTGCGGGCATGACAATAACCAGGGCAAGACCCTCAAGTTTTTCCTTGAGCCCCAGGGCATCCTTACGCTTCTCTTCCTTCCGCGCCTCAATGTCCCCTTTCCGGGACTCAAACAGGGCAACGGTACGATCCGTATACGGCAGGGCAATACCCCGGGGAAAAAGATAGTTCCGGGCATAACCCCTGGCCACCTCCTTCACGTCCCCTTCTTCGCCCAGGGGTGATAAATCTTTATTGAGAATAACCTTCATACACAAGCTCCTTTCAAAATACTAGGGTGAAACGGGCAACAATTCCCCGGAGTAGAGGACGGCCCGTTATCCGATTCTGCCTTGTATACCGGCAAAAGAATAACCACGGACCACACCGACAAGACGGACAAAAGAAAAAGACAGGCAAAAACCAGTCCGTCTTGTCCGTGTCCGTGTGGTCGGTGTGGTCCGTGGTTTACCTACCTACTAGTCCGCCACAAAGGGAAGCAGGGCAATAATCCGCGCCCGCTTTATCGACAGGGCAAGAGCCCGCTGATGTTTGGCGCAGGTGCCGGTAATACGGCGGGGCAGTATTTTACCCCGCTCGGTGATAAACCGGCGCAGTATATCCGCATCCTTATAGTCAATCTTAAGTTTCTGGGTGCAAAATTTGCAGACCTTTTTCTTAAAAAAGACCTTTCCCTTTCCGCCCCGGCCGCGGTCATCACCGTCCCGGCTGTCCATGGGGCCATCCCCCCGATCCCGATCCGGCCGGTTTCCGCCGTAGTTTCCCGCAGTGGAAGCAGGCCGTTCATTTTCGGTATATTGCTGTTCGTCAGACATAATTCACCACTCCTTGATAAAAATTAAAAGGGAATATCGTCGGCAAAGCCGTCATCGCCGCCGGCGGACCTTTGGTCCGATGCCGGGGGGCCATCCCGGGGAGCTCTATCCCCGGAGGGAGCCCGGTCCCCATAAGAAGCTCTGCCTCCGTCGGCATCACCCCGGGAAGAACCGCCGCCTCCGGCGCCGCCCCCGAGAAGCTGCAGGTTATTAGCCACAATTTCCACCTTGGAACGCTTCTGACCGTCCTGTTCCCAGCGATCCTGGCGGAGTTCACCGTCAATCCCCACCTGTTTTCCCTTAACCAGGTATTGATTCACCGCCTCGCCCTGCCTTCCCCAGAGGGTGACATCGAAGAAACTAGCCTCGTCCACCCATTGGTCGCCGCTTTTCTTGTTACGGTTTACCGCAATGGAAAATTTACAGACCGCCTGGCCTCCGGCGGTATATTTTAACTCCGCATCCCGGGTTAGCCTGCCAACCAGAACCACATGGTTTATATCCGCTGCCATGCCTATTCCTCGATATTCACAAAGAGATACTTGAGGAGATTGGCGTTGAGCTTAAAGCTCCGGTCCAGTACAGCAATCTTTGCCGGGTCCAGTTTGAGGGTAAACAGGACGTACCGGCCCCGTTTCCGTTTTTTTACCTCATAGGCAAGATCCCGATCCCCGACCTCATCGGTTTTCTCGATCTCCGCTCCGTTGGCACTCAGATCGGTGAGCAACTGCTCCCGGCCTGCCTTACTCTGGTCTTCTTCCAGGGGAAAAATGACCGTCAATTCATATTGGCGCATTGGCCCTCCTTATGGACTACAATTTGGCCCGTCTCAAAGGCGGGCAAAGAGGTTAATTTATTATACAGAACCTATTATGAAGGTCAAGGGGGGGGATCAATATGCCGATACTCTATCCATACGTATGAATAAGCAAATCAATTTTGAAGACAATATATTCATCCTCAACACCCGGATACGGATGATTCGGGATTTGCTCATCCTGGATGCGGACCCGGATATTTTTTTGGACAAAACCCTGACGGATGTGGATTTTATCGACGCCGCCCTGGGGGTGCTTTTGCGGGACCTCATAGAGAACACCCATCTTTTAGAACGGAATGGGCAATTTTACAACCTCTATGACGCGGAACAGCTCTTTCTGGGGGTCCTCTGGGACCTGGCCAACGGGCCGGGCACCGTATCGGTTGGCCCCTATCCGGTACTTAAGGATAAAATTGCCCTGATGCGGGAACATGCCCTGGAACGGCGGAAGACCATTGAGGAGTATCTCGGCGACGATGACATATCCTCCTCGGAGCCGGTGGTCAGTTCCGATGAGCTTAACGGGCTGCTGCTGGGCCTCTAATGCGAATTACCGGCGGCGTCCTGAAAGGGCGGATTGTGGAAGTGCCCGGCGGCGTTATCCGCCCCGCCATGGACCGGATGCGGGAATCGGTGTTTGGCGCCCTGGGGGACCTTACCGGGCGATCCTTCCTGGACCTGTTTTCCGGGTCCGGCATTATTGCCCTGGAGGCGGCGTCCCGGGGGGCAAATCCGGTGGAGGCGGTGGAAATGGACAGCATAAAGCGGAAAACCCTGATTGACAATGTTTCCCTATCCCCGGTACGGATACACTGCCGGTTCATGGCGGCGGAACTCTATGTAAGGCGGGCCAAAACACCCTTCGACATTATCTTTTGCGATCCCCCCTTCCCCTACAAGTTTAAATGGGAGTTGGCGGCCTCCATAGCGGCCTCCCCCCTGATGCAGAGCGGCTCCCGGCTGCTCATTCACCGGCCCCGGCAGGATGCCCCCGAACTGCCGGTGGAAGCGCTTGCGGTGCTTGCGCATGAAGAATCCCGGGTTTACGGCCGGTCGGTGGTAGATTTTTTCAAAAGAATTTAGTTGTATTTTTTCTTAATGTGGTAAATAATAAGAATGGAACAGTATGTTTTAAAAGGGAGATAATGGATTATAAAAAAGTTTTTGACCGTTTTGAGGACCGAAACGGGTTTATAAAAACCAGTGCACCGGACCGAAGGCCCGCACCACCTATTGATGGAAGTCAGAAGGCTGCGCTTAATCGAAAAGGCAATATTCTGTATAATTCCGGGGATATTGAAGGAGCCAGGCGGATCTTTCTTACCACCGGCTATTCCGACGGGCTTGCACGGATCGGCGATTATTATCAATCCCAAGGCAGGGATTTGGATGCCCTGCGTATGTATTGGATAGCCCCGGCTAAGACCAAAGCTGAACCAATTATCATGCGCTTATCCGCCCTAATTCAGAAAGTAATGCACGATGAAGAGGATCTTTAAAATGAGTGAAAACGTAAACACTATTCCGGCGGATGCCCTCGAACAGCCGGAAACAACAAAGCACGAACCCCGGTCGGAAATCTCGGAACTGTCAAAAAAGGGCTACCAGCTTTTGAAGGAAAACAGGATAGCCGATGCCATGGACTGTTTTGCAAAAATTCTTCAGGCGGATGAAAGCAACAACTATGCCCTGGTTGGCATGGGGGACGCCGCCCGGAAGCGGAATTCCTTCCGGAACGCCGTGGAATACTACCTGCGCTGCCTTTCCCACCATCCGGGGAACAACTACGCCCTTTTTGGGCTGGCGGACTGTTACAAGGCCCTGAACCAGTACCACAAGGCCATAGAAATCTGGGAGCAGTACCTCATCCATGACGATAAAAACATCACCGTCCTGACCCGGGTGGCCGACGCCTACCGGAAGGTGCGGGATTTCAAACATTCCAAGGCGGTGTACCTCCGGGTTCTGGAAATGGAAAGCCAGAATCCCTATGCCATCATCGGCCTGGGTCATCTGCACTACGACTTCAAGGAATACCAGGCCGCCCTGTTTTACTGGGAAAAGATGCTGGAAAGCAACAGGGAGGGGGTGGATATCCGGGTCCTTACCTCCATCGGGAACTGCCACCGGAAGCTCAAGACCTTTGAGGACGGTATCCCCTACTTTGAGACGGCCCTGAAAAGGGATGCCCATAATTTTTACGCCCTCTTCGGCTTGGCGGACTGTTATCGGGGCATGAACCAGCAGCATCGTTCCCTGGACTATTGGAACCGTATCCTGGAGCAGGACCCCCGGAACAAGGTGATCCTCACCCGGGCGGGGGACGCCTACCGGAACCTCGACGACTATGAGCGGGCCAGCGATTATTACCGCCGGGCCTTAAACATCGAATTTGACACCTATGCGGTGCTGGGGCTTGCGGTCATGTCAAAAGTCCAGGGCAGGCACGACGAAGCCATTGAGTCCCTGCGAAGACTTATTCAACAGGATCCGAAAAACTACCGTTTCTATATGGAAATTGCCGATTGCTGCATTAAAAAGGGCGACCGGCGCCGGGCCATAGAATTTCTGGGGGAATTCCAAAAACTTGGTCTCCGGAATAACCATGTTGCGGAGTTTATGGATAGACTCTGTTCCTGATGCACGGGCTTTCAAAAAGCGTCGTTCTCTCAGGACTATCCCCGGAATGTTTGGCTGCGGCACTGGAACCCTTAGCTCCGTTCCGGGCCAGACAGATCTTCAAATGGATAGCCCGTGGCGCCCGTTCCTTCAACGACATGACCGATCTTTCCCACACCTTACGGGAGGAGCTTTCCGCCGCTCATACCCTCTACGGTACCACTATCGTCGGCCGACTGGAGGACCCCGACGGAACGGTAAAGCTCAAAATTGGCCTGATTGACGGCGCGGTGATTGAGGCGGTGCTGCTCCAAGATGGCGAAGGTCGTCTTACCGCCTGCATCTCCACCCAAGTGGGCTGTCCTGCGGGTTGTGTGTTCTGCAAAACCGGCTCCCTGGGATTCCTCCGCAACCTTGCGTCCCACGAAATAGTAGAGCAGTTCCTTCACCTCCGCTCAATAACGCCCACTATTGCAAATATCGTTATCATGGGAATGGGGGAGCCCCTCCTTAACCTGGGGGAACTCCGCGCGGCCCTGAGCATCATCACCAACCCGGAGGGGATAGGCCTTTCAAAACGGCGGATAACCGTTTCCACCAGCGGCATTGCGGCAGGTATCCGGGAACTGGCCGACACGGGGCCGAACCTGCGCCTTGCGGTGTCCCTTACCACGGCGGACCCGGCATTGCGGGAAGAACTTATGCCCATAGCCCGGTCCAACCCGCTGCCGGTCTTAAAAGAAGCCCTGCACTACTACCAAAAGAAGCGGGGCCGCCGGATAACCCTGGAGGCGGTGCTTCTGGGGGGTGTCAACACCCGGAACGAAGACGCCGAAGCTATAGCGAACTTTAGCCGGGGGCTGGATGCGGCGGTGAACCTTATCCCCTGGAATCCCGTGGAGGGGATGATGTTCCGGGGAATACCGCTGCGGGAACCGGGAACGGGGGAGATTACCCGGTTTAGCCGGGAACTGACGCGAAGGGGGATCACGGTGACCCGGCGTTTCAGAAAGGGGCGCTCGGTGTCCGGCGCCTGCGGGCAGTTGGGGGAGCTGGGGGGCGGCGATTCCCCATACTATTGAATAAAAATTAAGAATTTAACCACGGACAACACAGACAACACGGACAAAGGAAAGGATAAGAAAGCAGGAGTCCGTGGCGTCAGTGAGGTCGGTGGTTAATACTTATTTTGGAACCGGCTCTAATGACGAACAATATTGAAACTAACAGGATAGTCATTACCGTAGGGATAAAAATAGTATATCTATTAAACAGCCAATTACCGGCTATGCCGATACACACAATAAGCAAATGTCCCCAATTAAGAGATTTTTCAGTCCTTTGTTTTTTTGTGAAGAACTCAAGTAAAACAAGCGTAAATATCGGCACAAATACCATGGTGATGGAAGTAAGAAATTTCTCCAGGATTAACTCAAAACGGCTAATCGGAAAAAATACGGAAACCAATAAGGTAAACATTCCGATCACCAGGATTGCTGTTCGGATGTTTTTACTTTTTGTCCATTGCGTTGATGAAACCGCCGCGGAATAAATAGCAACAAAGTTAGTGGTTATCGTAGACAGTAAAACTATGCCGCAGGTAACGTATCGAAATTTACTTGATGCGATAAACGTAAAAATATCATTTCCGTTTGAAACAGCAATGCAGAGCCCGATGATGTACATAAAGCAGCTTCCCAAAAAATAGCCGAGAAACGGCATTACCGCCGCGCAAACTTTGTCATTTGCTTTACAGGAATAGTCTCCCGCCAATGGCAGCCATGAAACCGGCATTGCTATGGACAATTCTATCCCTAACATTACGCTCATGGTATTTGAAATAGCCAGGGAACCCGCAGAGTATCCAAATGATTCAACGAGAAACAGGACGCAGAGTCCCGCCAAAAGAACAACCGCTATATCGTTTATTCTGCCCCCCGGACTGCCGAAAATCAGGGCCCATACGATTTGCAGCACCGACAACGCAAGGGTTACCGTCCAAAAAGGCAGATTGGGAAATACACCGGCAATGGCGCCCCCCGCCTGTACCACTAAAATGATAATCCAGCCGACAAGCTGTATCAAATTGCACAGCGCAACTAATTTTCCTCCGGCCTTGCCAAAGGAAAAAGCAACACTATCCATTGCGTTAATTTTACGGCAATACGAAACATAGGCGCCTCCCGCAAAAAGCGCTGTTCCGATTACATGTCCAATAAGTATGACCGCAAGTCCTTGAACAAAACCCAAGGGGGCAAGCAGGCCGCCGGTAAATATTTCCGAAACGGAGATTGCCGCCCCAACCCATAAAAAAAACATGCCGCTTTTTTTCATCATTGAAACCAACTATACCGCTTGACACCGGTACTTGTCAAACAGGCGTTTCCCTTCTATAGTAGACATACAAAAGCGGGGTACCAAGCCATGAATGAATTTGTCATAACAGCCACCCGGTCAATGCGGAAATATGCCGCCCGGGTAGCCGGGGATCTGGCAAAGTTTCCCCGTTTTGCCGCCCAGGCGGATTCGATTAACGGCGTCAATGCCCTTACCACGGACCGTTTTGCGGACGGCGAAATGGAAGTAACCGTATCGGATCATGGGTCTGTGGAATCCCTGCACGGACGGGACGTGATCCTCTTTACCAGCTGCGCCCGGAATGATGCGGGGATCGCCGTGGAGGAAGCGAAAATTGAACTGTACCACACCGTGGATGCCCTGAAACGGTCCCAGGCGGAACGGATCATCGTCTTTGAACCCTTCGTTTCCTGCTCCCGCTCCGACCGCACCACCCGGCGCAGTTCCGTCGGGCTCTGGGTTCACTTCAAGACACTCGGAAGCCTGGGAGCCGACCATATCGTCACCTACCAGCTCCATTCGGACAAATCCAAATCCATGCTGGACCCCACGGCCTGCCTTATCAATGACGTCCCCGCCCTGACCCTCCTCAAAAAATACCTCTGCGATACCTATATCCGGGATCTCAAAACCCTGGAAGAGGAGGTGCGCCCCAACTGGGCTTTCTGTTCCGTGGACGCCGGGGGCGAAAAGCTGACCCGCCGGTTCGCCAACGCCTTCATGGCCCCCCTGGTGGTGGCCCACAAACAGCGGGATTATTCAAAGTCTAATTCCATCGAATCAATCAACATCCTTTCCGCCTGCCCCATCGAGGGCAAGGTTCTGTGGATTGTGGACGACATGGTGGATACCGCCGGTTCCGTGGCCACCCTTATCCGGGCCCTGGCGCCCTTTCACCCAAAGGAAATCAACATCATCGCCATCCACGCCCTGTTCTCGCCCCCCGCAGGTGAGCGGCTTTCCCGGCTATCCGCCGAGGGCCTCCTCAAGCACATCATCGTCACCGATACGGTACACTGCGCCACCGGCGCTTACGCCAATGGCGCATGTGGGGAAACGGACATCCCCAACCTGGAGGTGGTCCCCTCCGCGGGCCTCTCCGCCAAGGTGGTTGGCGCAATCGTTACCAATAATTCCGTAAGCAAGCTCACCCCTCCCTTCAACGCGGAAGCCTACTTTAAGGCGCCGGGCTTATTTAACGTTGATCGCTAGAAAAGAATATGCCGGGAAAATACTAGCGAGAGGGTCCTGTCAGCAGGAAAACATGGAGCCTCCCCGGAGGGCACTGTCAACAGGATAAGAAAAAGATTTCCACAAGAGGCGAACCCATGATATACTCAGTAACGGGAGGATAACATGGGGGAAAAACGGCAGATGGTTATTACGAATACGGGCCTGTAGTGATGGATTTGGTGCATTTAGAAGGGTACAAAGAGCGAAACAAGCAGCGGAAAGAAAACTTTACGCGGAATCGAAAGATGCCGTTTGGGAAGCTGGTACTTTTCATATTGGGAATGGTCAACGAAAGCAGCCAGAACGCCCTTGACCGTTTTTTTGCAAGCATGAGCGAGGAGG
>BNUY01000050.1 GCA_025997715.1 Spirochaetia bacterium | reverse complement strand
ATATACCATGGAGGACGAGTTTTTTGTAAAATGATTTTCACCTTTTGGGTGTTTCGGGATTTTGCCCTATCTCTATACCTGGCAATGATTTACGGGCTTTTACAATAATACATATACGGATTCAGGTTATAGACATCATTACCGATAACGTTCTCTATGAAGCAGGCCGATTCAAAACAAGTTACGATATGTCTCTCGCCGATTCAATCGGAGTTGCTACATCCGGTGAACTCGGCGCTACTTTCGTTACCAGCGATCATACTGAACTTGAAATAGTTGAACAGCACGAGCCTATCTCCTTTCTTTGGCTCCCCGCCAGACCCAAGAAATAACCATTCGGCTCCTAAAAAGGGCTTTTGGCGGGCGCCATAATCGCCGCGCTTGAGGCTAATATAGTAGACTTTCTGAACAGTAACGCGCGCTCATCCCTTTTTATACAAGCAATACCGGCCCTATCGAACATACAGTTTCCGCGCATGAAAAAACCGGCAGGTTTCCCCGCCGGTTTAGTGGCCGTTTTCAGGGGCGTCGGCTAGTTGTGTCCCGTTAGGGTAGTGTCTCTGTATAAAGAGCGGATTCTAGCCGAACCGTTCCGCAAGAGTATCCTGTAAAACTTTGGATAAACTTAACCCCTCAAATTTTGCTTTGTCATCTAACCAGCGGGGAATACTGATTGTACGTTTTACCGCATGAGCATCTTTTATATCAGCACAGATATAATTGATAAATTCACCTTTCTTTGCTTTTATGTCTTCAATTAATGAAGATTTTGGAATTTCTTCCCCTTCATCCTCCAGATACCGTATCCATTGTGCCAAAGCAGACTGAGCCATATACATCGCTTCGTTGAGTGTTTTTCCTTCACTAATACAACCCGGCAAATCGGGATAGGTAATAGTATAACTTCCATCTTTGTTGAGATGAAAAACCGCAGGATATACATACGCCATCATAATAACCGTCCTTAATATAAGTCTTCTCGAATTTCATTTTTCCAGCCCGGCTGCTTTCAATATCGCCACGGCTGTATACTCGTTAATTTCCCTATGGGTCGGCACCTGAACTGACCGGGCGCCTTTTTTCTTATAGATTTCATGATCCCCGTTCCTAACACGGCGATATCCGGCTACTTCTAAGCGTCTTACTAAATCGATTTTTTTCATAACTCAATCTCCTATTACCTTTGCCATATACGCCTCCTCAGTGTATTTAGACGGACTTTATAGCCCGTTTCTTCCCCTCCTTGCTTATAGTATAAGGTGGTATCTTACGTAAGTCAATAGTAGTAGAGAGGGGTAAATGGACGGCCATCGTGTTACATTCTTCTGCTCAGGCAAAAGTGGTGCTAGGCACTCCTGCGTTTACATCTGCCTTCACTGCGCCACCATCACTTTCGCGCCCACCGGTCTTCTCGCAAAACAGGCCGTCCTCCATTATAGTTCAGACCTTAGCTTGTCACTTTCTCCATCTTATAGCCGCCCGATTTCATCAGGGGAAAGCCCGGTAGCAGCGCTTATCTGATCCGGGGTAAGAATACCCATATCCTTAAGGCTTTTGGCAACCGCAATCGCTTTGTTTTGCTCACCTTCCCACTTCCCTTTCTGCAGTCCTTCCCGCATCCCTTCCCGTTTTGAGTGTACGACTTTGCTCTGGGTGTCAACCTCGTACTTGTACTCGCTCATAAGTCGCGCCCGCTCCACCTCGTCTTTGCTAATGGTCATTAATACGGTACTTGCCATGGATATGCCTCCCTCCAATTGGAGTATTTCGTTTATTTTTTGCCGTTTGGTTTTATCATCCAAATACCGGAAGAATACTGCCCAATGCTCCGTAGCGGTCATCGTCTCGGGGGGCTTTGCTACTATTGGCTCCAGCTTCGATAGTTCCAGCGTGATGATCCGGCTCTTCCCGCCAAGGGATACTCTGTGTTCCGGGTCGTAGTATTCAAAGGTATGGAGAAAATCATTGTCCGGAAAAAAACGTTCCTTGACCAGCAGTGCAATCTGATAGGCTTGTTTAAGGTCGCCATAGTCCTTATCGATACCTCGAATATCCTGGCCGGTAAAGAGTTTGCCGACATAGAACTCCAGCCGGAGGGGCTCAAAGCTGTCGGGGTTAAGGGTCATTTCCACGTTTAATAGTTCCCCGTTACCGGCTTTGCAGTTGATGTCGAAGCGGATTTGCCTATCCCGAATGTTGTTTATGGGGGGCTCATTGGCGGTTATGGTGATTACCGAAAGAGGACGGCCAATGATAGCGGAAAGGAGGTCCGAAAGCGCGCCCTGGGATTCCGGGGTATTTCTGGTAAATACCGCTTTAAAGACGTTATCCTGCCGTATGTCTATGAGGTCGTCACTGTCTTCAAAGTGTATGTTTGCCAATGGATGCTCCCTTTTCTAGTATATACTAGTTAGGGCTTTTATGCAAAGTTCCGCCCTCCGCCCGCTTCGTCTACCTTCCGCGCGCCACCATCACTGTAGCGCCACCAACCATCCATAAAAAAAGGCCGTCCCCAGGAAACCCCCGGGACGGCCATCGTGTTACATCCTTCTGCTCAGGCAAAAGTGGTGCCAGGCACTCCTGCGTTTACAGGTTTCCCCACCGGTTCAGTGGTCGTTTTTAGCGGTGCTGGCTAGTTGTGCCCGGTAAGGGTGGCGTCGGTGTATAAAATGGATGTTTGCGTACCCGGGATAAGGGGTGTTATATTATCACCGTACATCGCCGTTGCACCGGTGCCTTTGTATAAGGAAACGCCCTGCGTCCCCCCTACCAGCTTGTTGGCGGTTGCCCCTGTACCACTGCCATAAATAGTTCCTCCGTTCATGGTAAAGGTACTACTACTAGCGGAAAGCGATTTCATTACATACACCCCACCGCCTTCGGCGGAACCGACGGCGGCAGAGACAGTATTACCCGCTATCGTAGTGTTGCCGTTCATGATAAAGGTACCATCATCATTGACAAACACTCCGCCACCGCCGCGACCAGCCACTCCGATAACCTCGGAGTAGTAGCAGAAGAAAGTATTATTCGATACCGCAGCGTTGTCGTTCATGGTAAAAATACAGCCCTCTACAAACACCCCGCCTCCGCCGGAAGGCCATTTTTGGTGGGGGTCGTAGCCGGCGGCAGCAGAAGTAGTATTACCCGATACTGTAGCGTTGTCGTTCATGGTAAAGGTGGTACCGTAACCGGAATAAACCCCGCCACCACAGGCAATGAAGGAAGCCGAGAAGGCAGTATTACCCGATACTGTAGCGCTGTCGTTCATGGTAAAGGTAGAACCGGTACCGTACATATTCACCCCGCCGCCAAGGGACGACTCGGACTGGTCGGTAGTATTACCCACTACCCCGGCGTTATCGTTCATGGTAAAGGTCCCGCCGTGTTGTACCTCCACCCCACCGCCGGAGTATGCAGTATTACCCGACAGTACAGTGCCGTTTATGGTAAATGTACCGCCTACTTTAGTGCTGTCATTCATGGTAAAGGTCCCGCCGTCTACATACACCCCACCGCCGGAATCGCGGGATGCAGTATTAGCCGATACCCAAGCGACATCGTACATGGTAAGGGCTGCATCGACGCCCGACATATACACCCCGCCACCGGAGTCGTTGGCGCTATTACCCAATATCTGACCGGTGTTGCGCATAGTAAAGGTTCCGCCGTCTACATACACCCCGCCGCCGGAGGATGCAGTATTATTAAGTAATAAAGCACTGTTATTTATGGCAAAGGTTCCCGATGATGTAACATGCACCCCGCCGCCGTAGTTGCCGGTATTTCCCACCACCTTAGCATAGTCTTTCATGGTGAAGGTTCCACTGACATATACCCCGCCGCCGAAGGAGGAGGAAGAGTAGGAGTAGGAGGCAGTATTACGCGTTATCAAAGCGCTGCCTCCCATGGTGAAGGTTCCTGTACTGCCGACATACACCCCGCCGCCATGGGCTTTGGAGGAAGTTCCGGTGGCGGTGATAACGTTGTCCGAGATTTCACCCTCGTTCATGGTGAAGGTTCCAGCAAGCACATCCACCCCGCCGCCGGTGAAGGTGGCATTATTGATAGAGGTGTAGGGGGAGACAGAATTGTCAGAAATTTTACCTCCATTCATGGTGAAGGTTCCATCCCATATATCCACCCCGCCACCAGAGGCGAAGGCGGAGTTGTCCGAGATTACCCCTTCATTCATGGTGAAGGTTCCATTAAGCATATACACCCCGCCACCGTAGCCGGTGTACATGGTGGTACCGGAGGAGGTATAGGCGCCAGCGGCAGAGTTGCCTGAGATTACACCCCCTTCCATGGTGAAGGTTCCATTAACATCAACATACACTCCGCCGCCAGAGGCGATGGTGGGTGATTCCTTAGAGTGATTACCCGAGATTTCACCCCCTTCCATAATGAAGATTCCACTAAGACCGACATGCACTCCGCCGCCGGAGGAGGAAACGGATGTGGCCTTGGAAGTGTTGCCGCTTATTTTCGCACCATTTTTCAGTTTCAGTGTGCCGCCTGAGTTCACCATGACCAGGGATGCGTTGTTATTGCTTATCCCCTTCAAGTTGATGTTTTCGCCCAGACTCAGGGTTATCCCTGAAGCAACCGTAAAGAGGGCGCCGGCGCCGGTCAGTTGTACCGTTCGTATCGAATCCTTGCCTTTAAGGGTAATGCTGATACCGGTCTTGCCGTTTGCCGCAGTGGTGGTCCCGGCGGTACTGCCCCCCAGGGTCCAGGGCGGGAGGCTTTCGTCCGCACCAATCAGGATGGTATAGTTTGTACCGGACACCGCGTTTGCTTGCAGCCACGCCAGGGCCAGCGCCAGAGTACGGGTATTAGGCTGAGGATCCGTATCAGTCCCGATGTATAAACCGTAAGTGTCCGCCGTAAAATCTTCGGTGGTAAAGGTAAGGGCTGCATCGGTGGTCATGTTCTTATAGATATGTACCACCTCGCTTTTCCCCGCCGTCTTACCGGCGTCCGTCAGGACCGCACTCATCAGGTAATACCCGGCATTAAGCGCCGTTATTGTTCCCGTAGTAGTACCACTGCCGGTGGATGCGCCTGACAGTAAATCGGTTGTCCCTCCGCCGCCCAGCGGTACAAAGCTCAGGGTTCCCAGCGCTGCCCCTGCGGGGTAGGTGATGGTATAGTTGAGGGCTCCCTGCCCTTCGCTTACCACCGGAGCCATGGTTACCGTAATGTTATCGGTCAGTTGACCATCGTTAACCGTAAAGGCAGCGGTACTGCCCGTTGCCGCCAGGGAATCATTCGATGTAGTGGCGTAGGCTTCTACCGCAAGGGTCCAGCTTCCTGTTGCCAGAGTAAACACCCCGTCAGTAGGGGTCAATACCGTATCGACACCGTCTTTGGTAAAGGTATACACATAGTGGTCAATCACCGTGGCGGGGTATATGGTCCGTGCCGCGCCGTCCGTAAAAGATACCCGTACCTGCCCGGTTCCCGGCGCTGTTGACACCTCCACCACGGAAGCCGGGGTTACCGGATTAGCACAGGCGGCCATCAAAAACGCCGCAGCAACAATAAGGCTATATATAAGCTGTTTCATAAAAATCTTTTTCATGTTCTCCTCCTAGTCCTGCACCGTAATGGTGATTTGTGTTGAATACCAGGCATCGTCCTTTTTGAGCCGGAGCCCGATAGTATACTTTCCATTGCCATGTCCGGCACTGCTGAAGGTATAGGACGCCGCTGTTCCCGCCGCTCCTGCAACATCACCATCCTTAAGTGACCATTGGTAATTTGAATACCCACTGCCGGTCACGGTGATGGTAAGGCTTTGATTTGCGGCTCGTGAGAGTGTGGCGGTAGTGGCGGAGGTGACGATTTCATGCTCATTCACCCAGGTGTAAATCACTTGTGCCGTGCCGGTGGTTAGTTCGGCCTGGGTAATCACTACGGTTGCGTTACCCTTAATCTTGGTGCTACCACTGCTGATGCCCACGGTATAGGTTTTTGGCGACGTGTCATTATTTGCCGCAAAGGTTATGGGTACGGTAACGGTATCGCCGCTCACCGCCGGTGTGCCAATGCTGCCGCCCGTAGTTACGGTAAAGTCCGCCGCCGCAAGGCTAAGCCCTGTCGCCCCGGTGAAGGTAACGTCCGCAGTGGTATCGGAATACGCCGCGTTTACCGCACCGCCTGCAGCCAGTTCCGTGCGGGTATCGAGGACGGGGGCGGCCGCTTGTGTAATCACCACGGTTGCACTGCCCTTAATCTTGGTGCTGCCACTGTTGATGCCTACGGTGTAGGTTTTCGGCAATGTGCCGGTGTTTACCGCAAAGGTTACGGGTACGGTAACGGTACCGCCGCTCACTGCCGGTATACCGATGGTTCCACCCGTGGTTACGGTAAAGTCCGCCGCCGCAAGACTAAGCCCCGTCGCCCCGGTGAAGGTAACGTCCGCAGTGGTTGCAGTATACGCCGCGTTTACCGCACCGCCCGCAGTCAGTTCCATGCGGGTGTCGGGCGGGCTCGTGGAATCGCCTGAACCTTTATCACCACATCCAATAAACACCATCCCCAATGCCAGCGCCACGCTGAACATTGCCGTCAAAATCATCCTCTTTCTCATAAAAACACCTCCTATAAAATCAATCAGCCTTTTTTTCCGTGTCCTTTTTCTCCTTGAGAGGCCATTCATCTTTACCTTGAATACTTAAAAGCGCCCGCGCCGTTTTTAGGACACTATCCTTTGTTTCAGTAGGTAAATGAATGAAAACAGTACTTAAACAGTCAAGTTTTTCCTTCTCTCCCGGTAACATGGTAGTTCCTTATGGTTATTGTATTTTCTTAGAAATTATTGTAATAGTTTCTAAGAAAATTGTCAATGCCTAAACTTGTCTTGTCTGCGGTTTTATGCTATTTTTAGCTGGTGTCTGTTTCAATAAATGACCGGTTAGTGCTGATCCGCAAAACCTTGAATGTAACCCAGAAAACACTTGCTAAGGGTATATTTATCAGTACCAGTTATTATGCGGGACTTGAGTTAGGATATAAGACGGTAAATGACAGGATTGTTGACCTCCTTTCCACGGTTTATCATGTCAACAGGGACTGGATTTTAACCGGGCAAGGGGGAATGTTCGATAATCCCCCGCCGGATATGCGATTAGAGGAACTTATACAGATTTTTACGAAGTTAAACGGGTTTTTTAAGGACTATATCTTAGATCACATAAAAAAACTTGAAAAAATACAGAAAGAGGAACAGGAAACCAGGGAATCGCCCCCATAAACAAAGGCCGCCCCGTTTAGGGAAACCTGACGCCGCCTGCGCCATACTCGCGGCCCGGCTGCAGAATAAACGCTAAAAACAGAGGGTAGACAATTTTTCTACAGGGGGTATATTTAAGATATGGAAACCACGAAACCAAAACAAAGTAGCATTTTTGCCTTCTTCAAGGGCTTTGCCTCGGCTTTTGACATCAGCGGTCATACCTTTTTGAAGGATCTCCCGGATTATTCCGGCGGCTTTGCCCGTGACCGGCAAGCCCTGGCGGGTGATTGGCAACGTATTGGCGATGATATGAGAAAAGTCATGGGGCAATCCGCCAATGGAAGATAATCAGCCCGTTCTTACCGCTTCGGACACGCCGCCCGCAGCCCCCCTTGCCATTTTTTCCCATTTCCACTACTTTGTAAGTATAAAATAACCAATCGGAGGTTTGCATGAAAGTTGCTATTAATGGTTTTGGCCGGATTGGCCGCCTGGTGTTCCAGGCCCTGGTGGGTCAGGGATTACTGGGAAAAGACAAGATTGATGTGGTAGCGGTGGTTGATATTTCCACCGATGCGAAATATTTTGCCTATCAGCTTAAATACGATTCCACCCAGGGCCGGATGAATGCCGATATCGGTACCGACGGTGACGATGTCCTGGTGGTAAACGGCCACAAAATCAAGTGCCTGAACGGTAAGTCCGTGTCCGGTATCCATGAACTACCCTGGAAGGCCCTGGGGATCGACTATGTTATCGAATCCACCGGCCTCTATACCAACGAAAAAGCCTACGGCCACATCGAAGCGGGGGCCAGGAAGGTCATCATTTCCGCCCCCGGCAAAAGCGGGGACGATTCCAAGCCCATTAAGACCTTTGTCATGGGGGTAAACAACGAGGAATACGACCCCGCCAAGCACCACGTCCTTTCAAACGCCAGTTGTACCACCAACTGCCTTGCCCCCCTGGTACATGTCATCCTGAAGGAAGGCATCGGCATTGAGACCGGGCTTATGACCACCATCCACTCCTACACGGCCACCCAGAAGACGGTCGATGGCGTTTCCGCCAAGGATTGGCGGGGCGGCCGGGCGGCGGCGGTCAACATCATTCCCTCCACCACCGGCGCGGCCAAGGCGGTCGGGGAAGTGCTTCCCTCCACCAAGGGCAAGCTCACCGGCATGAGTTTCCGGGTACCCACCCCTACAGGTTCCGTGGTAGACCTGACCTTCCGTGCCACTAAAGATACTTCTATAGAAGAGATTGACGGGGCGCTGAAAAAGGCGGCAAGTTCCTACCTCAAGGGTATTTTGGCGGTTTCGGATGAGGAAATTGTGTCCACCGACATCATCCACAACACCAATACATCCATTTATGACAGCCTTGCCACCCTGCAAAACAATCTCCCCGGGGAGAAACGGTTCTTCAAGGTGGTTTCCTGGTACGACAACGAATGGGGATATTCCAACAAAGTGGTTGACTTGCTCAAGTACATTGATTCTAAGAAATAAGAAAGAATCGGTGCAATATAAAGGCTCCGACCCGCTATGGGCGGGGCCTTTTTTACTTTGAAGGAGAAGAAGAAGAGAATAAAAACCGCAAAGGAGGCGCCGAAGGCGCCGAAGGAAAGAGGGGGGAAATCGTTACTCCTTCTTCTTCTTTCCTTAGTCGCCTTCGGCGCCTTTGCGGTTAAAAATCTTCCTCTTTTTCGTGGTTAAAAATGAATTTGGAGGAAAATTATGATTAAAACCGTTAAAGACCTTGACCTGAAAGGTAAGCGGATCATCATGCGGGTGGACTTTAATGTCCCCATGAAGGACGGGGTGGTGCAGGACGATACCCGCATCACGGCGGCTATCCCCACTATCAACTACATCCTGGGGGAGGGGGTTAAGACCCTGACCCTGATGAGCCACCTGGGGGACCCCTCTAAGGATGCTAAAGCGGCAAAGGAAAAGGCGGAGAAGGGCGGTAAACCCTTTGACGAGGCGGCCTATATTAAGGGTAAGCACCGGATAAAGCCCGTTGCGGATTATCTGGCAAAGAAGCTGGGGAAGCCCGTGGTGTTTGCCGGGGAAGACGGGGATTATGGGAAGAAGGGGTTCATAGACGGACAGCCCGCCGGGACGGTTATCATGCTGGAAAACACCCGGTTCCATAAAGAGGAAACCGCTAAGGATGCGGCGGACCGGGATAAGCTGGCCAAAGAGCTGGCAACCTACGGGGATATCTTTGTGAACGACGCCTTTGGTACCGCTCACCGGGATCATGCTTCCACCGCGTCCATTGCCAAGTTTGTGCCGGTTTCCGTGGCGGGCTTCCTCATGGAAAAGGAAGTAAACTACCTGGAGCCCATCGTGACCAGCCCTCAGAAACCTCTGGCAGCCATCATCGGCGGCGCAAAGGTTTCATCCAAAATTGCGGTTCTGGAAAGCCTTTTAAAGAACGCCTCCGCCCTGGTAATCGGCGGCGGCATGGCATACACCTTTTTGAAAGCCCAGGGCCACAGGGTAGGGAAGTCCCTGATTGAGGATGACCAACTGGACACCGCAAAGAAGATACTGGATACCGCGAAGAAGGTCGGGGCGGATATTGTCCTTCCGGTGGATCATGTGGCAGCCGAAGCCTTTGACGCCGGCGCCAAACCGGTATCCGTGGACAGCCTGGATTTGCCGGATAACCTTATGGGCCTGGATGTGGGTCCCAAGACTCTTGCCAAATACAAGGATGTGCTTGCCAAAGCCAAAACCATTGTCTGGAACGGCCCGGTTGGGGTCTTTGAGTTTGACGCTTTTGCAACCGGTACCCGGGAAGTTGCCAAGCTGGTAGCGGAAGCCACCGCTAAGGGCGCAATAACCGTGGTGGGGGGCGGTGATTCCGTAGCGGCGGTAAATAAGTTCGGCCTCGCGGATAAGATGAGCCACGTGAGTACCGGCGGCGGAGCGTCGTTGGAATTACTGGAAGGGAAAAAGCTTCCGGGCATTGAAGTCTGCCGGAGCTAGGGAGAAAGAAGAGGAAGAGAATAAAAACCGCAAAGGCGACAAAGGCGCGCAAAGGAAGAAAAAGGCAAGGCTTTCTTTTTTCTTATCTTTCCTTCGTCGCCTTCGGCGCCTTTGCGGTTAAAATTCTTCTCTTCGTTGCGGTTAATATTAGTTTGTATAGGAGCAAAACATGAACAGAACTTATTACATTGCGGGAAATTGGAAAATGCACAAGACCCGTTCGGAAGCGGCGGAGCTTGCAAAGGCTTTGGTTGCCCAACTGAAGGACGGCAAGCACAAGTACCTGGTGGCCCCGACCTTTACCAGCCTTGAAACCGTGGCGGCGATTGTGAAGGGGACCAATATCCGTTTAGGCGCCCAGAACATGGCAGCCGAAGAGCAGGGGGCGCATACCGGGGAAGTTTCGGTGCTGCAGTTGAAGGACCTGGGGGTTCAGACGGTGATACTGGGGCACAGTGAGCGGCGGCATGTCTATAAGGAAGATGACGCGCTCGTAAACAAAAAGGTAAAGCTGGCCCTGCAGCACGGCCTTGAGGTGATCCTCTGCGTGGGGGAAACCCTGGAGGAACGGGAAGCGGGCAAGGCGGAAGCGGTATGCGAAACCCAGACCGTCAAGGGGCTTCTGGGCGTGGCTGCGGGAGACCTTGAGCGGGTCGTTATCGCCTATGAGCCGGTGTGGGCCATCGGGACCGGGAAGACCGCCACCCCGGAGGATGCCGACGCCATCCACGCGTATATCCGCAAAGTGGCGGGGAAACTGTACGGGGAAGATGCGGCGCAGAGAATCATCATCCAGTACGGCGGGAGTGTTAAGGCGGATAATGCCGTACAGCTTATGGCAAAAGACAACATCGACGGCGCATTAGTGGGAGGGGCAGCCCTCAAAGCGGACAGCTTTGTACCTATTGCAAAGTTCAGTTAAGCTGATGCCATGACACCGCTAAACAAATTAAAGAACATTATATACGGAAATACTGCGGTGGTGCTTTTTTCCATCGCCGCTTTTTTAGTAATGGTAATTTCCATCTACACCAGTGTTCTGATCAATTCCAATTCATCCTATCTGGCGGAAATCATTGAAGAGCGGCTTAAGGCCGGAGCCCGGGATGCCGCGCACCTCATTAGCCCTGCGGAACTGGCGGAGCTGACCGTGCCGGCGGATATGGACAAGCCGCTCTTTGCTGATGTCCGGCAGCGGCTTATCCGGTATGCGAGAGAATCCAGGGTGAAGTTTGTCTATTATTACCGGATAAACCTGAGCGGTTTGATACAGCCCATTGTGATCAATGATGAAACGGATGGGGCGTATGACCTGAGGACCCCGGCCTATGCCCTTGAGTGGGAGCCGCTGGCGCTGCGGGCATTTCAGGATGGGGTTACGGTTACTACGGAATTGGATGGCCATGTTTCCAGGAATGGGGGGCTTCTTTCGGCGTTTTCCCCCGTGTTTGATGAAGCGGGAAGGGTGGCAGCCGTTGCCGGGGTGGACATAAGCGATGAGCGGTTCCTGAAAACGATGAATCACGCTACCGCCCTCTCGTTAATACTCCTCCTTTCCCTGATGTTTCTTATCATCGCCGGTTTTGTTAGTTTTTCTGTCTATGGAAAGAAGGAAAAGGAACTGCAGGAACGGATACGGGAACGGGATGCCGCCCGGGAGCAGGCGGAACGGATCAGCCGGGTAAAGAGCGAGTTCCTTGCCAAAATGAGCCACGAGATACGTACCCCCATGAACGCTATCATCGGCATGACCTATGTCGCTAAATCCTCGCCGGACCCGCAACGTAAAACATACTGCCTGAACAAAATAGCCGAAGCCTCCGCCTATTTATTGGGGGTTATCAGCGACGCACTGGATATGTTAAAAATTGAGTCCGGTAGATTTGAGCGTTCCCTGAATTACTTTAACTTTGAGAAGATGATGCAGCGGGTAGAATATGTGTTCGCCGACACGAATGCTAATGCAGCGGCGGATGATTTTTCCGGGCGGCATATCCTCCTGGTAGAGGACATAGAGATAAATCAGGAGATAGTGATCGCCCTTCTGGAACCCACGTCCATCATGATAGACTGCGCGGAAAACGGCGCCGATGCGGTGCGGCTTTTTACCGAAGCCCCGGAGAAGTACGATGTTATTTTTATGGATGTCCAGATGCCGAAAATGGATGGTTACGAGGCCACCAGGCTTATCCGCGCATCCGGCCTTCCGCGTGCGGACGCCATCCCCATCGTTGCCATGACCGCCTATGTTTTCCCGGAGGATATTGAGAAGTGCCTTGCGGCGGGAATGAACGATCATGTGGGCAAGCCCCTGGATTTTGAGGAAGTGAAAGCAAAACTACGGATGTATCTGGGAGATTCATATGCCAGGCATTGAGGAATATCTTTCTGAAATTACCGGAAATGATTATATCGATTCGGACCTCTACACCAGGTATAACGTCAAGCGGGGGCTTCGCAACGCCGACGGCACCGGGGTTTTGGTGGGGCTTACTAGGGTAGGGGATGTCCACGGCTATATCCTGGATGAGGGGGAAAAGACCGCCGTGGCGGGCAAGCTCTTCTACCGGGGTATTGATGTGGAGGACATCGTTGCCAATGCCGCCGCCGAGGGGCGTTTCGGCTTTGAGGAAACGGTCTACCTCCTCATGTTCGGCATACTCCCCACCCGGGAGCAACTGGATAGGTTCAGCGTCCTTCTTGGGGAGATGCGGGCATTGCCGGAAAACTTTGCCGAAGACTCTATAATGAAAGCCCCTTCCCGGGACATTATGAACAAGCTGGGCCGTTCGGTATTAACCCTCTACTCCTGGGATGATGACCCGGATAACCTGAGCCCTGAAAACGTGCTCCGCCAGTGTATCGAACTCATCGCCCGGTTTCCCACCATTGTGGCCTATTCCTATATGGCAAAGAAGCACTACTACGATCACGAAAGCCTGATCATCCACCTGCCGGCCTCCAGTTGCTCCACCGCGGAGTGCCTCCTTTCCCTGATCCGCCCGGACCAGCAATTCACCAAGCTGGAGGCGGAGATTCTGGACCTGGCGCTGATCCTCCATGCGGAGCACGGCGGCGGAAACAACTCCACCTTTGCCGTCCACCTGGTTAGCTCCGCGGATACCGATACCTATGCCGCGCTCACCACGGGGATCAACTCCCTCAAGGGTTTTAAACACGGGGGAGCCAACAGTAAGGTTATCGGGATGATGAGGGACTTAAAGAAGCAGGTTACCCATTGGGACAATGAAGCGGAAGTGGCGGACTACCTGGAGGATATACTCCGGGGGGAAGCCTACGACCGTTCAGGCCTTGTCTATGGCGTAGGCCATGCGGTCTACACAATTTCCGATCCCCGGGCGGTACTGCTGCGGAACAAGGCGGCGCTTCTGGCGGAGGAAAAGAACCTCATGGATGAGTTTAACCTGTACCGTCTGATTGAACGTATTGTTCCGGAAGTTTTTAAGAAGGTAAAGGGTTCCGATAAGGATATCTGTACCAACGTGGATTTCTATTCCGGTTTTGTCTACGGCATGTTGGGCATACCGGCGGAACTCTACACCCCCATTTTTGCGGTAAGCCGTGTGGCGGGCTGGTGCGCCCACCGCATGGAGGAAATTGTCGCTGGGGGCAGGATAATCCGGCCGGCCTATAAGTGCGTTCAGAAACGGCTGGGCTATGTGCCGTTGGCGGAGCGGGAAAACTAAGATTTTTGCCGATATGTCGTACGGAAAGGAAGGATATGAACGCGGGTTTTATGCTCATCGATAGTAACAATAGCGCCGTGTTCAATTTCGGCAGCCAGACTGATAAGCGCATCGGTAACCCGCTCGATTAGCATTTCAGGCGGGTCATCTTCGGAACGGATTTGTACGACGCTGGGTCCCGGCCAGTGTGCAGCCACAAGCATGGCGCTAAAATCCAGGTCATTGGTAAGAATCGTGTACCCGTTTGTCCGGGCATAGTCCATGATTACGGTATCCGGGGTGTTTCCCGGGCCAAGGGTACGCCAATGCACGGCTTCAATGCCTTCAGCTATGAACGTATCCGTCAAGCGAGGGGAAAGGTTCATGTCAATGAGGATTTTCATACTGGGGTGGGTACTCCACCTCTTGGCCTTGGGTCAACCATGCCTCATCCTCTTCCGTATAGCCGCTAGCCAACCATCCCGCATATTGCAGGGACTGGAGGATGTCTTCGCGTTCAAGAAAAGGAAAGTCGGCAAGGATTTCCTCAATGGTTTCCCCGGCGCCAAGCCGCGAGACGATATTACCTGCGGTCATGCGCATCCCCCTGATACAGGGCCTGCCGCCCATAACCCCGGGCGTCCGGGTGATTCGGTCGAAACGGCCTACCGGGGTGGACACGCCGCTTTGGTATTTTTCGGTTACCATGATCTAAGTATACCGCCAGGGTTCTCTTTTTACAAGCTGCCGGAAACGGCGGGGATAGAGCCGAAAACCACCTTGTCAAATAGTAAAAAAACCGATAATTTTATGAGGAAATGATGTTGAATGCTCAAACAGCGCCCTCCGGGAAGGGCAAATTGTTGGTTATCCTTAATCCCATTGCAGGCAAAGGCACCGCATTGAGGGAATTCCCGAAGATAGATTCTTTTTTGCGGGATAAAAAGGAAGATTACGAGATTATCCTGACCAAGGGGCCGGGGGATGCCATAGAAATCGTCCGGAATTATCCCCTGAACCGGGATACGGCGGTGGTCGCGGCGGGCGGGGACGGAACCTGTAATGAAGTGGTTAACGGCCTTTTAAGGCGGCGGGAGCCCCTGGACTTTCCGCCCCTGTTCGGGCATTTGCCCATAGGCCGGGGGAATGATTTTTCCTCTACCGCACAGATCCCCGGGGATTTGGAAAAGGCCCTTGAACTATTGATTCAGCGGAAAACCATCCCCCTGGACGCGGGATACGTGACCGGGGGCTACTTCCCCGAGGGGCGGTATTTTGTGAACGGCCTGGGGATAGGGTTTGACACCAAGGTGGGGCTTGAAGCCGCCAAAATGAAGCGGGTTCACAGCGCCCTGTCGTATGCGTTCGGGGCGATTATCACGATGATCCGTTTTGATCCTTCCCCGCGCCTGGAAATTACCTACGATGATACATCCATTACCCTGGATGCCATCATCGTATCCCTGATGAACGGCCGGCGTATGGGGGGGAGTTTCATCATGGGCCCCCGGGCAAGCCTCAACGATGGGGCGCTTGATATCTGTGCCGCCACCCACCGTTCCCGGCTGCAAATCTGCAAACTTATCCTCGGCTATACCAAGGGAACCCAGGAAGCGTGCGGGGGCGTTACCATGGGACGGGCGGTAAATTTCAACCTGAAAGCCCTCACCGGGGGCATGACCGCCCATTGCGACGGGGAAACGGTCTGTCTCGACGGGAAGGAATTGACCATCAACTGCCGCCCGGGGGTCCTCCGATTAATAAGCGTATAAAAAACGGCTCAGACCTCCGCTGGATGGTGGTTTCCTTTTTTCTGCGGAGTATCCTGGGGGCCATCTGTAAAATAGATGCCCGTGAATACCGGAAAGCGCTGGCGGAATTCGTAACCGGCCCGGCGATCCTCGCCATCAATCATATCAATTTTGTGGAAGTCCCCATACTGGCCTCCTACGGCTGCCCCCGGCGGGTTACGGGCCTGGCTAAGGAAGAAAGCTGGGAAAATCCCGCCCTGGCTTTTCTTATGAACACCTACAGCGCCGTTCCTCTGGACCGGGACGGTTCCTATACGGAGAGTTTCCGGCGGGTCCGGGAGGCAATGGCGAAGGGGTTCTTTATGATCGTCGCCCCCGAGGGGAGCCGGAGTAAAAATGGGGTGCTGCAAAAGGGTAAGGGCGGTATTATCCAACTGGCCCTGGCCACCGGCGCTCCGGTGCTGCCGGTGGTTCATTTTGGGGGGCAAAAAATCTGGGAAAACTTGAAACGCCTTAAACGCACCCCCTTCTCCATTAAGGTGGGTCGGCCCTTCCGGTTTAAAGGTGACGGCGGCCGGCCCGGCAAGTCCCTGCGGGAACAGATGACCCTGGAGCTTATGGGGCAGATGGCTGCATTGCTCCCGGAAGAACTACGGGGGGAATATGCGGAACAGGCCCGCCGGGAAACTGAGTATCTGGAATTTTTATGAGCATCCATCTTTTTGATGTGGACCATACCCTGGTAAAAAAATCTACCGGTTACTTTTTTTTGATGGAGTGCCTCAAACAAAGGGTGTATTCATTGCGCCAGCTGTGGCGGCTTCCCTTTGAATGGGCTCGCTACAAGATTGGGCGGCCAAATCAGGATTTTATCTCCCAAGCGGTGGCCCGCCTGGGGGGTGTGGACCAAAGGAAAATGGAAACCCTGGTAGAAGCCTATTTTACCCGCCGGCTTAAGCCGCATATCTATACCGAAGGGGCGCGCCTTATCCGCACCCTCCGGGAAAAGGGGGAACCGGTACATCTTGCCACATCCTCCTTTGATGTCCTGATTCGGCCCCTGGAAACCTATTTTTCGCTGAGTGATTCCATTGACAGTGTCCTGGAATTTTCAGGGGGTAGGGCCACGGGCCGGATTGTGGGGCCGGTTCCCTTTGGAGAAAACAAAAAAAACGCCGTGGCAGCCTGGCTGGCCGCACGATCCCTTTCGGCGGAGGATGTTTACTTTTACTCAGACTCCTACACGGATCTGCCGGTGATGGAATATTGCGGCCATCAAGTGGCGGTAAACCCCGACCGTATTCTGGAGCAGGAGGCAAAAAAGCGGGGGTGGCCGGTGGTACGATTCCGGGAAACCTTAGGCGCTTAGCCCCCCAGCCGTTTTTCGATGGCACCCAGTTCCGCGTACGGTGATTTCGGCAGATTGCACATGTTCAAGTCTGCTTGTATCATGCCGCTATACCCCTTATACTGGAACTAAAGTCGGCTATCGCTTATCCGGACGCAAAAAATCCGGTAACAGCAGTTTTTAATCAGACGCAGGAATGAAAATGACACGGGTCTAAGCGCCTATCTTCCATTCGCCCAGGGTATGCTTTTCGTTATCAAACACCACCCCCGCCTTTACCAGCTTCTTCCTGCCGGCTGCAAACGGAATAAGATAGCCCTTGTCATCTATTTGTGTAAGGGCCTCATCCGCAGTACCGTTACCGGAAAGCTTAAACTCGAAGCAGTACACTGCGTCCTGCATGGTAACAACCACATCGGCGCGGCCTCCGGCGCATTGCAGCTCCGCCTGGGCAAACTGGCCCATAAGGCGTATCAACAGATAAAATAATGACTGGTAGTGATACTCACTCTGTTCTTTTACCGGGTAGGGGATGCTGTAAAAGAGCGCTTTCAGGCGGGTTAGGAATTTTTCTGTATCCCCCGTTTCCAAATCCTCGATAAATTTTCCCACATAAAAGCCCTGGCTTTCCTGCGTCGGCGGCAAATACACCATCAGTAGTTCTTCCAGAAAACCATACTCCACCTCTTCATTGGGAAACCCCAGGGTGTATTTACCTTTTTTGGAATCGTAATCCTTTATGGTCAGGTAGCCGCTCTGGTAGAGCAGGGGAACGGGATTGCCGCCCTTCGCCCGGTAATCGGTTATAGATTTTTCCGCGACGGTAACATCCTTAGTGTATTCCAGCAGGTTGATATTGTTGTTCTTAATTTCCTTCAATAAAATGCTGGGGGTTCCGGTCTCGAACCAGTAATAGCCGAATTTGTGCTTTTTTAGGGTGTTTAACACGCCAAAGGGATTGAACATCCCCTCGGCGC
>BNUY01000049.1 GCA_025997715.1 Spirochaetia bacterium | reverse complement strand
ATCGGCAAGGAAATAGCCCGGCACAAGGAATACTCCGAGGATACCGCCCGGCTTATCGATGGGGCGGTGAAGAAGATCCTGGAGGGCGCCAAAAGCCTGGCGGAGTCCATACTGCTGGCCCGTAAAGCGGATCTGGAAAAGCTGGCCGAGGCGCTTATCACCCAGGAAACGCTCATTGATGATGAGGTGCGGGCCATCCTGGGGCTTCCCCCCCGAACAGAATCCCCCTCCCTCGGCCTTGCAGGAGCCTGATGTTCCATACGGCCCTTTTGCATGTCCGCAGGGTAGCCCTGCCGGCAATCTTGCTGACGGTGTTTCTTGCCGGTCTGCCCGCCCAGGTCCGGGAGGCCCTTGAAAAGGATCAGCGGGTCCTGCCGGAGGAGGGGACCGGGGATGCGGCGGCGGCGGAACGTTACGTTACATGGGTCCGGGCGGCCATTGAAAAGGATCATTGGGATCTGGCGGAGGAGGCATTGGAACGGGCGGCGGATTACGCCGAGGTATCATCGGACCTTTCCTACCTTTTAGCCCTGGCACGGGATCATCAGGAGCGGCCCCGCAGGGCGGTGTTGGAGGCCCTCCGCAATGCCCTGGCCTTCAATCAATGGAAGCAGTATTCCGCCTCCGAAGCCCGGCTTCTCTTAGCGGAGACCCTCATCGCCATCCATTCTTTTGAGGAAGCCCTGGCAAGCCTGGATCCGGCCGGGGAACGAGAGCGGGAGATAAGCCTCCGCGCCCGGGCCTATAGGGGGCTGCGGGACAGCCGGAGCTTCATCCAAACCATTACCCAGGCGCTGAGCCGGTACCCCCATTCCCCGGAACCGGTGCGCATCCTCTTTACCTATGCCGCAGACAGAATACCCGCTGTCGGGGAACGGGAGCTTATCGCTACCTGCCTGCGAAGACTGCCCAGCCTCCTGGAAGTGGACCCGGAACTGGCTTTTCTCGCGGTTCCCTTCATCCGGGATACCGAAGAAGCCCGTCGGCTCGTGTCCGCATACCGGGCTGCGGGGGGAACGAATCCGGCGGGTCTTCCTGCGGCCCTGAACCTCGGCATCATTGACGAAAATCAGGCCATGACGGAACTCTTCAGGGAGATGGTATTGGACAAGAACCTTCTCGAAACGGTTTGGGGCTTACTCCGCAGTGGTGAAGGCCGGAAACGTTTTGCAGAAAACCTTTCCCGGTTCACCGGAACTATTACGGAGGATATTGACGGGGACGGTTACAACGAATCCCGGACCGGCTACCGGGAGGGAACCCTCTCCGGCTATTCCTACGATGCGGACCAGGACCGGCTGCCGGAACTGACGGTGTTTTTCGCCGCCGGCCTTCCGGTGCGGGCTGAACAGGATGCCTCCCCGGACCGGGTGCATCTGGAATGGGAACAATACCCGGCGGTGTTCCGGGCCGAATTGGAGGGGGTAGAATATTTTCCCCAGCCCGCTTCGTTCTTCTTTAAGCCCCTGCAATTTCGGGACATCCTCGGGAGTTCCCTGCTCTACCCGGAACGGGAGTCTATCACTCAGATATCCCGGCGTACCCTGGTTTCCTTTGCCCTCACCATACAACAACCCGGCAGGGTGATCCCCGGAAGCGTTGAACGGATAGAGATGCATGAGGGGACCCCCCGGAGAAGCCGGGAGTATTTACGGGGCGCCCTTGTGGCGGATACGGAATACCGCCTGGGACAGCCCATCCTTCAGCGTATCGACATGGACCTGGACGGCAGGCTTGAAACGATCCGGCGCTTCAATGCCGACGGAAGCCCCCTATCATCCGAGAGCGATTGGGATGGGGATGGGATCTACGAATACGGGGAGCGCTATGAAGGGGATCTGGTTATCCGCTCCTGGGATATGGATACGGATGGCGCCCGTGAGTATACTGAAACCGGCGTGAGGAATAGGTAAACATGGCTTTTCAAAACAGCAGATGGATTATTCTTACTTCCCGGCTTTGCGCAATAACGCTTGCCGGACTTCTTCCACTATCCTGCATTTCCATTGCCCAGGCGGAACGGCGGCTTGCCCCGCGGCGATCCACCGAAAGCTTACGGCTTGACGACATTGAGCGCCATGTTTCGGAGGAACCCGCCAAGGCCATCCATCTTATTGGGGTGTACCGCAGCATATACGGAGATTCCGCCGGGGAAGCGGAGGCTTCCTTAGAAGCAATAGCATCCTTGGAAGCAATAGCTTCCTTAGAAGAACGGGCGATACAAAACCTTTTAGCGGCCCAGACCCTGGCGATTAGCGAAAAACGCTGGGAGGACGCCGCATCCCTGGCTCGTTCCCTGGCCAGCTTAGGTGTTGCCGTGCCCCATACGGGCATGGAACCGGATTTTCTCCTGGCGGACGCCAAGGACCGCCTTTCCACCGGAAGCGACCTTCACGCTTTCCTAAGCGCCGTCCGTTCCCACGCATTAAAGCCGCTGGACCCGCCGGACGCCCTGCTATTCCTGGAACGGGCGGCGGCGGTACACCAGCGCCGGGCCGCAGCCTTCTTCCTTTCCATCATTGAGGAACAGGGGGGAACCGCGCCGGAGAACCTACGCCAATTTGCCCGGGGACAGGACACCGCCACGGATATGATCAAAGGGGTCGCCACGGTGGAAATCGACCGGGGCATCAAGATTCAGCGGGGCCGGGGCTTTCCCGATAAAATACTGGGTTCCGCCTTCTTTGTGGACGCCTCCGGGCTGATGATCACCAACTACCATGTCATCGCCAGCGAGGTGGACCCCACCTATGAAGGCTATTCACGGATGTATATACGCCTGGGAGATTCCGCCAGTTCCCGTATCCCCGCCAAGGTTATCGGCTGGGACAAGGCCATGGATCTGGCGCTGATCAAGGCTGAAATAAAACCGGAGTATGTCTTTTCCCTGGTGGACTGGGTTATTCCCCATGTGGGGGATACGGTGCTTGCCATCGGCTCCCCGGTGGGCCTGGAGAAAACCGTAACCCGGGGCATCGTTTCCGCCCTGGGGCGGCGTCTCCTCCAAATCGGGGACGTGATACAGATTGACGCGGCGGTAAACCACGGCAATTCCGGCGGCCCCGTGGTGGATACCGACGGCCGACTGGTGGGCATCGTCTTTGCCGGGGTAGAAGCGTACCAGGGCCTTAACTTTGCGGTCCCTGCGGAACGGCTCGCCGCCGCCCTGCCCGCCATGATCGCCGGAGGTAAAGCCCAGAGGCCCTGGCTGGGTCTCACCATCAGCGAAACCAACAAGGGGGCGGAGATCATCTACGTAGCCCCCTTTACCCCCGCAGCGGAACACCGGATTCCCGAGGGGCTCTTCATCACCGGCATCAACGACGAAGCGGTCGCCGCTCCCCAGGGCGCCCTGATTCCCGCTCTGCAGGACCGGCTCTTTTCCAGCCGTCCCGGAGAACTGGTTGCCCTAACCAGTTCCGATGGTGTACGCCGGGTCATCCGGACCACCCCACGCCCGGAAGTCCCCCTGGCGGATGCCGCCAAAAAGGACAGCCGGGAACGGATGGCCGCCCCCCTCTTCGGCCTCATCCTGAGCCCCGCCATGGACCGGGGATTTTCTTCATCCTACCTGGTCAAAAAGGTGGTCCGGGGTTCCATCGCCGATGAGGCGGGGCTTTCAGAGCAGGACCCGGTATCTATCCGGGGCTTCAAGCTTGAGGAAAAAGACGGGTATGCGCTGTTGGATATCAATGTAAAGAAGCGGCGCCTGGGGTACCTGGAAACCTTTATGCGGCTCCCGGCAATGCTGGATTCCCCGGATACGCTGTAGGCAAAGCCGGGCGGGGTGGGATATGCCGGGCGCTCACGCTGTTGGGGGAATCTGCTCCGGGAGCCCGGCCCCAGGGGGCCTTTTGGTCTCCCTGCGCAGGGATACCCAAATGCGTTCGGCCCGTCATATCCCACCCCGCCCGCTGCGCCGACACTATTGCGCATAGGGTCGTCACCATTAAGCATAGGTTCTCCAGTATGAAGAACGCGAACGCAGAGAACGCCTATGACCGAAGACGGTACGTCTTATATCATCAAAGGGCTTGAACCTTTTGCGGCACTCTTCCTCCGGATCTTAAGGGCATACAGACCATCATGTCCGCACAATCACTGCTTCCCGGTGCTACCGGGAGGGCCGGAGCGCTGGGCTTACACTAAAACGCACCCAGGCACCTTTAACGCTCCCTCGCACGTCCCAGTGTCCGGTATCTATTCCCTACTCCGCCTCTAAAAACCGGCAGGGTTAAGCGCCGCTACCCCCTCTCTATCCCAGCATTCCCTTGTATCATGCCGCAATCTCCCCTATACTAGCTTTGAAACCAGTAGGTTTCTTGGAGGCACCTATGACCTTGCGACAAACCATAGATATTCCGGCGAGCCGGAAAGTGCATTTTGACCTTGTGGTACCGGAAACTGTACCCTGCGGCAGGACGGAGGTAATCCTTGATTTTCCCCAGAGGCCGCCTAAAACGAGCCGGGACGATTGGCGTTCTTTGTATGGGTTTTGTAAAGATTCAGGGGACACCCTGGATGCCTTTATGGAACGGCGCCACGAAGACGGGCGGCTTGAATTGGAAAATGAAGAACGCGAACGCAGAGAACGCCTATGACCGAAGACGATACGTCTTATATCCTGGACGCTTGTGCGATTATCGCTGTCCTCAATACTGAAAATGGTGCGGAAAAAGTCATTGGTTTGCTTGAAAAGGCGGAAGCCGGTGAAATTATCGTTTTGATGCACCGCGCAAACCTGCTTGAAGTGTACTATGACCGGTGGAAAGTGATGAACGCTGATGTTGCCCAGGCTGCGTTGAGAAAGATTCATGCTTCCCCCATAACGATTGTTGAACCGGATACCGATACCTTTCTCCATGAAGCGGCGCGGTTTAAAGTAGTCTACGGAATTCCCCTTGGCGATTGTTTCCTTTGTGCTACCGCATCTATTTTTCATGGTACTATCGTTACCTCCGACCATAATGACCTTGACCCCGTCGAAGAAGCCGAACAACATCCCTTTTTGTGGATACGCCCGAAACCAGAACTAAAACCGAAGGAACCCACTCTGCGGGAAAAAGCCGAACGACGCGCCGAGGAAGCCGAACATGCCCTTGCCGAAGCTAAGCGGCGTATCGCCGAGCTTGAAGCAAAGCAATAATAGGGAAACCATCACAAAGCTTTCCGCACAATAAAATGTTTCCACCATCCTATCCCTCATTCCCTCCTCATCAAAGAGTTAACCGCAAAGGGCTTGAACCTTTTGCGGCACTCTTCCCCTCGCACAATCACTGCTCCCCGGCGCTACCCACAAGCCAGACCAGCACGGACGGAGGGGTGCATGTCTGGCGCTCATGCTGCCGGGGAATCTGCGCCGGGAGCCCAGCCCCAGGGGGCTTTTCAGTCTCCCTATGCAGGGAAACCGGATGCATTCGGCCAGCCACGCCCCCCTCCGTCCGCTCCGCCCCCCGCCTATCTGCCGCAATAGCTGTGCAGTATTACTGCCGCAGTACTACTGGGGGGCAAATCCGGCACCAAGCGCCTTTCGCGTGTCCCAGGCGCCCCGTCTTCATGCCCGCCCCGTAACCGGAGCGGGCCGCCGCTTATTACGGCGCCGCCTGTATCTTGCTCGCGTAGTCACTCCAGCCGCTCATACCCTTGTAGTCGGCCACTTTCCTTATTCCTAATTTCTCCCCGATTAAACCCCTACTCCACCTCTACCTTCGCCTTAATATCCGCCGTCCACCCATCCACCGTGTTGTTTGTGGTATACGCCGCCAACAGCCCGCTCGTCACCTTAATTTTGAGGCTTGCGGGGACGAACTCAAACGTATTACTGCTAAGTGTGGGCGGCACAGAAGGTTGCATAATCACCGATGTAAGGCTGACACAATCAACAAATACCTGAGAACCGATAAGGGTAACGCTGTTCGGTATGGTAACCGAGGTCAAGCCATAACACAATGCGAATGCCTGACTGCCGATAGAGGTTACGCTATTCGGTTTGGTAACCGATGTCAAGCCATGACACGCTGCGAATGCCCATTGGCCGATAGAAGAAACACCAGCCGGTATGGTGTATGCGCCGGTCTTGCCTCCTGGGTATTTTATCAAAGTGGTACCTGCTTTATTAAATAATACCCCATCAATACTCTTATAGTGACTATTGCCGCTGTCCACTGTTATTGACGTGAGGCTATTACAATATTGGAATGCCAGACTGCCGATAGAGGTAACACTATTTGGGATAGCAACCGAGATCAAGCCACTAGAGTCCTTGAACACATAGGTGCCGATAGATGTCAGCGTATTGGGTAAGGTAATGAACGCAAAATAGGCTCTATTTGTTCTGGCAACAGTGATGGATTGCGATGATATATCTGCAATAGTGGTGAAGGTACTGTCGCTCAGATCGTAACTAACATATTTTCCGCTGGGAATTGCGTCAAAAAGCTTGTGCAGGGGATCAGTACCCTGGCTATTGGTTCCCGAAAGCAGGCTTGCGTTGGCGATTGTTACTTTGACCACGATGGGATCAGCTTGGCTCGTTCCACCGCCTACCGCCGCTGCTGCTGCGATAAGTGATTGCATCTGGTCCAGATTAGATTCATTAATGATGATGTCGTCCACATAGACAACCGGACTGTTTATACTTCCGGAATAGCCCGCACGGCTAACTGCTACCAGGATATATTTACCTGTATCCGCAGCGGTTAGGGTATAGCTTGTGCCGGTTCCGTTGGTGGTAATGTTCGTAAACGTACCATCAGCCGTATCGCCCCGCTTCCATTGATAGGAAAGGGTGGTGGTTCCTTCAAGGCTGGTGGTAACCGCTGTCAGTGTTTGCCCAACAGAAGGGTTTGGGGTACTCCCTCCGGTGGTACTTACCGTACCGTAAAGAACGGGGAGCAGGTCATCATTGGTAAATGAATAAACAGCCGCCGTGGTCAGGCCCGGGTAGATGTGTACCACCTCGGTTTTGCCCGCCTCAAGGGTGTCATTTACCAGATTAAGGTTCATGAAGTAGTACCCCGCATCAAGGCTGAGTGTTCCGTTCAGTGTCCCGGCGCTTATATTGCCGGAACTTGCCGTAATAGTCCCGCCTGTTACCGCCCCGCCTGTAGCGGTGGTAATGGTCAAGGCAGCGGAACTGATGGTACTGGGGAACGCGATGGAATAGCTGAATGTCCCCTGCGTACCGCCGCCGGTAATGGGGGTAAGGGTGATATTTGCTGTTTGCGCGTTCCCGTTCATGGTTACTGATTCGCTCCCGCTGGCCGCCGCTGTTCCGCTTCCCCCCGTACCGGTATACGCCGTAACGGTGATCGTCCAGGGCGACGCGTCGGTATCCAACGCCACGGTGATAGTTTCGCCGGGGGCAAATGTTTCATTGGCGTGGCTTCTCGATCCGTGGGAAAAGCTTATTACATAGGACTGGAAACCGGTAACCGCCGGATACAGGGTTCGCGCTGTCTGACCACCCTTGGCGGTATCGCCAAGGGTAATGGTTAATAGTCCATTGCCGTTGCTGCTATTATCTACCGGTTTCGGACTCAAGGGACCGACGCATCCGGAAAGGGCGAGGATACCCGCCAACAGGACTAAGCCTACGGTATACCTAACATGTTTCATGTTGAACGTTTTCATGCTTGCTCCTTATTGAACTACCACGAAGGGTATGAGTTGTGAATAGGGGATTCCATTCTTAAAACCGGTAAAGGTAACGGAATGGTTCCGAATATCATAGGCGGCGGCAGTAAGGGTAATGCTGTTGCCGGTTGCGCCGGTCTTTAGGACGCCGTCAACGTACCACTGAACACTGGAATATCCGGCTGCGCTTAATGCAAGGTTCGTGGGTTTACTCATGTCCTCGCCCCTGGAAATGATATTGTTTCCATCGCTTCCCGTGATAGTGATTGCGCCGAAGTTAAAGCCGATACTTATTGCCAGGGTTCCCGGTGCGGGTACGGTTACGGCCGCGCTTGCGGTACGTGAGCCGTCTACGGTTGTTACCGTAATAGTCGCGGTTCCCGGGGCCACGGCAGTTACTACGCCGCCCGCTACTGAGGCAATACCGCTGTTACTGGAGGACCAGGTTACGGCTTTATTGGTAGCGTTTAACGGCGCTACGGCGGCGGTCAAGGTTTCGGTTGCCCCAACTACAAGGCTTAAAGATGACTTATTGATGGTTACTCCGGTTACTCCTACCCCGTTTACCGTAAAGCTGACATCAAAGTTTGCCGTAATGCCATTGTCGCCACTTACGGTAATGACGGCGGTATAGGTTCCTATCGCAAGTCCGTTATTGGGAACCACCGTAAAGGCATTGGCAGTGGTTCCGCTTACCGGAATGCTGCTTATCGAAGTGGTAGAAAGAGTAAAGGACCCGCTATTAGTCCCTGAAAGCGCCGCCGTCAATGATCCGGTTGCCTGATTGCCGGTATTGGTAATGGTTACACTTTTTGCGCTCTGCGCCGTGTAGCCATGTGTTGCCGCCGGGAACGTATGGGTTCCGGTAACGTTAAGATTTACGCCATAGGTAGCATTGTTTACGACAAGCGCCGCAACACTGCTTGCCGCCGTTGCCGTGGTGTTCCCGTTTACACTGTTGTTGGTGTTTGTTACTACCACATAGTAATAGAAGGTCCCCGCTGCGGCGGCAGAGGGTGTATAGCTTAGGCCGGTTTCGCCGGGAATAGCGGTTCCCCCGCTGTTGCTGTTCGTGGTATTGCTATACCACTGAAACGAGAGATTTCCGCCGTCGTTCACCGATGCCCCAACCGTAAGAGCGGCTGTAGAGTAATATTGATTGTAACTCGCGCCAATGGGCTGGGGGGCGATGGCCGGTGTTGCGGCATTGATGGCCGCCGTGAATTCGGCGGTGGTGAAGGTAAAGTTTACGGTGGTGTTCAGATTATGGTAAATATGTACTACCTCGCTTCTTCCCGCAGTCAGATCCGGGTCTGTGCTGTTTTTTAGTATTGCGGTAACCAGGTAGTACCCGGCGCTTACCGCCGTCTTTGTTCCCGCAAGGGTAGTAACCCCGCCGGCAGAGGAAGTGCCTGCTCCGGTTTGTAAATTGATGGGAGACAATCCGCCGACTTGGGTAAAGGTAAGGGTTTGAATAACACTTGCATCGGGATACTTGATGGTATAGTTTAATGTTCCCGCCCCCGTACTCACCGCCGGACTTAAAGTTATCATGATGTTGTCGGTTAAGGTATTCTGGCTGACCGTAAAGGCAGCGGCTGTGCTGCCCGTTGCTGCAATAGAAGTATTAGATGCGTTAGCGTAGGCCTGTACCGAAAGGTTCCAGTTTCCGGTTTCCAGGGTAAATATCCCGTTGGCATCCGGGGTCTTTACCTCCCCCGTTGATGCGCCAACCCTGGTAAAGGTATACACATAGTGATCAAAGGCCTTACCGGGGTATACCGTACGCGCTGTTCCATCCGAAAAGCTCACCCGAACCATGCCGGTACCCGGAGGTGTTGGCGTTTCCAAATACTCAGGCGGGAAAGCCGGATTATCACAGGCGGCGCTTAGGAGCACTGCCCCAACAATCAGACTACATATAAACTGTTTCATAAAGAACTTTCTCATGTCTTACCTCCCTTTAGTTTGTTACCGTTATGGTAACAAGTGTCGAATACCAGGCGTTGTCTTTTTTTACCTGGAGCCCAATATTATAGATACCATTAGTTTTTCCCGCACTGTTAAAGGTATAAGAACCGGTGTTTGCCCCCGTAACAACACTACCGTTATAGGACCACTGGTAATCTGAATAACCGCTGCCCGTGACGTTAATGGTAAGATTTTCGTTTGCTCCCCGTGAAAGTGTTGTTGAAACGGCGGAAGTGACAATCTGGGCATTTTCATTCACCCATGTATAAATAACCTTAGCGGTGCCGGTAGGTATGATGGTATAATCAGCTTGAAATACACTACTATTGCCCATACCGCTTTTAACCGCTATGGCCTTTATGGTTTGCGCGGTGCTTACTGTAATCGGTGTCGAATATGGAGTGCTCACCGTAGTGGGACCCGTACCATCGGTTGTATAGTAGATTGTTGCCCCCGCCGTTGTGGTGGAAAGCGTAATCGCCGTGCCGGAAATAACCGCGCCAGCCGCAGGGCTTGCAGTCGGTGTAGCAACCGGCTGCAATATGGTATACGCAGCCGTTAATACACTGCTATTGCCCATACTGCTTTTAACCGCGATTGCCTTAATCGTTGTGGCGATGCTTATTGGAATTGGCGCCGTATATTGAGTACTCGCCGTTGTGGGACTCGTACCATCGGTTGTATAGTAGATTGTTGCCACCGCCGTAGTGGTGGAAAGTGTAATCGCGGTGCCGGAAGGAACCGCCCCGGCAGCAGGATTTGCTGTTGGTGTGGCAGGCAATGCGGGTGTTGTTACAGAATAAGCTGAAGATCCACTTTTTCCATAAAAATTGCTCGCAGCAATTACCCAGTAATAGTAAGTCGTGTCTGGAGAGACTCCACGGTCTATGTAGGTTGTGGAAGTAACTTCCATTATTTTTGATGAATCACGGTGAATGTAATAGTGCGTTGCTTTAGCTGAGGGAGACCATGTTATCTGGACGCTGTTTGAAGACTGCGCAATTACATTCACGTTCTGAGGAGCATCAGGAGGGTTTGTCATCTGAACCGCTTCATCAATTTTAAACAGCAAACCAATAGTATCTAAGCCAACATTAACAAACTCCCCAGTTACTAAACCAACAGAAACATCTACTCCTATGCTGATAATATCCACTCCAATATCTACACCCAGCACAAAAGCATCCACGTAAGGTCCAATGTCAGTACTAAATACTTCTTTTGCTACAAATTTTGTTACTTCTGCCGCTACATGAACGACAGCTTTAACGACATTTTTAAACAAGCTCCAACCCCACCGCGCTTGCTCTATACCATTATCCGGCAACTGTTTGTCGATAGCGGACCAGAGTACCATTGCAGTGAAAAGATTCCGGTTACGGATATTTTCTGAGGGGCTGATACCCGGATCATCCTGATAGGCGTTCAAGACATTTTTGTTAAATATAAGCTCTTCAAATGTTTGAGACTCTTCACCATCGTGAATAGTCATCGAAAACCGCTGAGTCTCATAATTAAACGGAGATAAATCCGCAACAGCAACAAGCTCGCCATCTTGAACAATGGAAAAACCATAAGGGAAGGGGTTATCCTGAGCAAAATTTATCTGAACACCAATATTGCTATCCGGCAGAATAAAATTCACCGATGAGCCCACAGCTTTATCCGATGAGGTGACCAGCACTTTCTGAGCAGAATCTTCGTAAGCAAAGGCTGTAGTATCAGTAACCGCAGTGGTCGGCTTCAAGTCAGAATCAAGAAAAAACCGCCCCACTTGTGGATTAGTCCCGCCAGGCTCTTTACCACCGGTAGTATCACCACCGGATTTATCACCGAGAATACCTCCCATCAGTCCGTTTGCACACGTTCCAAATAGAATTGAAGCAATGAATGCCGCAATTAAAATAACATAAAAACCACCACCCTTTTTCACCATTAACCTCCAAAGCCTCGTAAATATTAAAATGCAAGCAGTATGCCGCCTGCAAACAAATACGGAAATCCACCCCCGGCATAGGGACCAAGTTTCACTTTACCCAAATGGATAAGCACGCCGAGTTTTCCGCCGGCAAAATAACTATATGCCGTCCCGGTGTTTTCCAAAAACAGGGCAAAACCGCCTTCACCCTGGGCAAATAATGTACACTTTTTCAGATGCAGGCTGCCCCGCAGAAACCCGCCGGCTTCTATTGTTGAAAGCCCTTTAATGTTGTTAAAATACCCGACGGTAATTCCGGCTGACAGTGCCGGTATAAAGGAAAAGCTCGCACTGAGTGCAGCACCGGGAGCAATACCCTCCCGGCTGTATCCGGTTACCCCTATGCCAACACCAAATTGAAATCTTTTTGTCGGAGTACCAACCAGCGCCTCATTCATGTGCGGTACCGGCGCTTCGTCTCCGGGAACAACCATTATGGATATATATTCAGTTTCATTTATCTGTATATGGGCGTTGCCGATGCTTAGACCCGTTATCTCCCCCCTTGAATTTACCGTGACCGATGCCGGGCTGCTGCTTGACCATTGGGTCACCGTTTTACCCCCGGTTAAATCCGCTATGCTTCGCGTTTCGCCTGCTTTTATGGTACAGTAGCCAATTTCAGTTAAGGCCTCAGCAGGCACTTCCTCCTGGGGCAATGCCGCCTCGCTGACCGGCGCATCGGGAATATTGGATTTTAGCCGGGCCTTGTTGGTGCTTTGGGGAAAAGAAAAGGCGGGGACTGCAAACAGCAGGAAAACCGCGTATTTGTTTCTCATGTTTTCCTACCTGAACACATAAAAACTGGCCGTCGATCTTTTCTTGTGGCCGGAGGCATATCCCCTTGAGATGTACACAGCCTCCTGCAATTTGTCATTGATTGCCCTGTATAAATCCCGCCCGACTTCTCCATTATAATCAACCGAGTTGACCGGCTCATTGTTCACCAGATTGATAAACGGGGAATTTGATAATTTTAGCTCATAATAGCCATTGGAAAAGGTGTGCCGAATATTCATAACAACAAATGAGCCGTAATCCAATTCCGTAAGGGCAAGGGATGATCGCAATTCCTGCCTCCCCCGGTCCCGGTATACCTCAAAGATGAGGATATAGCTGGAATTGCTCTTCAAATAGGAAGTCGCCAGGGCCGTAAAGAGCTTTTGCATATCGTCGCCGGTAACCTGATTTCCCGTATCAAGCCGTAGTATGACGGTCTCTTTTTGGAGGTCAGGATATGAATCCCCGGTATCGGCAAAAACTGCGGAGACAATAGCAAGCACAACCACTATGATCGCAAAGATTTCTCTCATAATGTCACTCTTTCCTTACTCTTCTCCAAAATCGAAACCTTTTCATAAGGACCTTCCTCCTTCTCTAATCCTTGGCACGGTTTATGCTAATACGCTAATCAAAAGTAAATCGTACTAGATTACCAGACCTTATAGAATTACTTATAAAATCATTCTAAAGGGCATTGGAAAGTTTGTCAATCTATTAGGAATAATTAAAATATAGGCCTATGAGGACGTGCTATGCGGGAAAACAACATACGCGGGACATTAAGTAATAACATCAGATTGTATCGCAGCCGTTTGGCGCTTTCCCAGGCTATTCTGGCTGAAAAGGCCGATATTTCTATTGACTACCTGAGCAATATCGAACGGGGGAACAAATGGCCCTATCCCGACACGCTTTTTCGTATTGCCTGTGCATTGAATATCGAAGCATATGAACTATTTAAGCCGGACGCCGAACCATCTGATGCTAAGCCGGCAGATATTGACAAATGGCTTGACGATGTTCTGGTTGCGTTACGGCAGTCGGTAAACAAATCAATGACCCATTCTATAGAAAGAATACGAAAATCGTATAAATAAGACCCCGTCAAACCCCGGACAGCCCTGGAACCAATAATAGGCACCTCACGAACCTCGGGCACCTTGAGCAAGGCGACACTATTGCGCAAGCCTACTCCGTCAGTATTTCCGTATGGTCGCTGAAAATGGCGATAGTATGTTCCCAATGGGATGACAGCTTGCCGTCTGCGGTTACCACGGTCCAGCCATCTTCAAGGATTTCCACATCCCCGGTCCCCTGGTTGATCATCGGCTCAATGGCGATAACCATGCCGCCGCCCATCCGCGGGTTGGGGCCGTGGGGATAGTTCGGTACTTGCGGGTCTTCGTGCAGGGCCAGCCCTACCCCGTGGCCGCACCACTCCTCTACAATGCCGTAGTTGTGGGCAAGGGCGTGAGCCTGTACCGCCCGGCTAATCTGCAACAGCCGGTCCCCCGCCTTTACCGCCGCGATTCCCTTGTAAAGGCACTCCCGGGTGGTCACGTTTAAGGCATGAGCGGCCTCGCTCACCTTCCCCACCTCCACGGTCACCGCCTGGTCGCTGATAAAGCCCCCCAGGTCGATGCCGCAGTCAAGGGATACCAGATCCCCGTTTGCAAGCTTTCGCCTTGAGGGGATGCCGTGGATGACCTCTTCGTTAATGGAAATGCAAATGGCCGCGGGAAAGGGGTTCTTCTTTGGCCCGTAGCCCAGAAAGACCGGCTTCCCTCCTACCTTTTTTATCCAGGCCCGGACCCAGCGGTCAATTTCCAGGGTTTCTACCCCGACTTTTACCAGGGGTAGCAGTTCCTTATACATGGTACTGAGGAGTTTGCAGGATGTTCGTATCCCGGTCATTTGCTTTTCGTTTTTCAACCGTATCATGATTGTTCCTTCAACTTCCGCCGAAGCGGCGCCGCTTTGGACAGGCAGGGGTCCCGGCGGAGGGCTTCCCGGAAGAAAGTCCGGGCGGTGTGCAGGTCCCCCATACCGGCCAGGGTTTCCGCCATGGAACCCATCCACCGGGCCTCGTCCTTGGGGGGGAAGCGCAGGTCCAGGAGTACCGTCATACATTCCAGATAGGTTTCGGCGTCCACCGCCGTTTTTAGCCGTAGCCGGACCAGTCCCTTAAGGAAGGTCTCTACCTCGGGCATGAAGTGGCGGAAATAGGGCCGCCGACGCTCCTCCCGGACCAGGGCGACAAGGAGCATGAAGGTCTCGTAATACCGCTGCCGCTCCTCCAATTCCTCCGCCAGAATGAAAGCGCAGTCCATCCAGTCTTCCCGTTCAAGGTACCGTTCCAGGGGAAAGTCCAGCCCCCCCTGCTCTTCCCAAATCGTCACGGCCGCCTCATATTCCCGATGGAGCAGTTCGAAAAAAATCAGTTTGGCCTGAGACGCGCCATCCTCCGGCTGTTCCCGGAGAAAGGTCCGGTAATCGAAGTGGTAGGTCCCCACGAAGCGCCCATAAACCTGGTCATATTCGCTGCGCCGGTTTTCGTCGGTCAACACCTCGTAGGCGTTGATCAGCCGCCGCATCTCATTTGACGCCTTCGGACCCGCAATATCCGGGTGGACCCGCTTCGCCTTTTCCCGGAACGCCTTCTTTATTTCCGGAAACGAGGCGGTATGCTGCACTCCCAGCAATGAGTAATAGTTATCCAATCCGCTTCCCCAGGGCTTCCGCGTGTTCGGCGGAGAGGATGATATCGCTCCAGTTGATGTACATGCCCTCTTTTTCCATGCCCCGCATCAGGCTGCTCATTGCCTTTGTGGTAAAGGGGCCGGTTTTCTTCAGAAAGGCGGCGCTTTTTTTCCCCGTGAGGTTTCCCGAGGCAAGTATCCTATGGAGGGCTTCGGGCATTTTCCCGCCGAACAGGGACACCGCTTCGGCGCATACGGCAATATACTCATAGGCGGGCAGGCGGGAGCCGTCCCCGGTCCAGGCGTCCAGCACATCCGCCCGGTGGCCCATGGCTTCCATGCCCTTAGCCAGGGCCGTCACATAGGGAGGGATAGGCGACCGCCGCGCCGGTACCGCGATAACCACGACTCTCATGTTTTATGCCTGTTTGTAGAGCTGGTCCACCAGCGGTTCCTTGACCAGATACACCGAGCATTTAGCGCTGACCATGATTTCCCGGTGGGAATGGGAAATAATGTCCCGGGGGTTCCGGTCCTTTTCCCAGCCCCCTAAAATGATGAGGTCCGCCTTTTTCTCATCCGCCACGGCGAGGATCTCCGTATAGACCGCGCCCTTACGGATCACCCGATCGATCTTGACCCCCTTGGCCCGGGCCAGTTCCTCCACAAAGGACAGGTACCGTTCCCCGTTCGTCTCCAGGCTCCGCTCATAATCCAGGCTTTCCTCCTGGATGAAGATCTTGCTGAGGGCGAGCTGCCGGATGGTGGCGGTATCCACCACATAGACCGCGCAAAGGCGGCACCGGTACTGTTTTGCCATGATGATTGCGTACTTCGCCGCCAGTATGGACGCATCCGAACCTGAGATAGCGACGATGAGATTGGAGAGCAATGGCTTTGTCATTCCTTGCCGGCCTTCCTTTTTAAGAGCTTGCTTGAGAAAAAGGCATCCCGGTCCTTTTCCTCAAGCGCCGCCTCAATATATTTTCTGGTGTCCCGTGCGGTGGGGATCACCATTTTTTCCAGGGCATTGACCCGCCGCTGGGTTTTACGGACCTCCCGGGCCAAACGCCAGGCAATAGTCCTGACCGCCGCCAACTCCGTGAGAATCTTGAGCAAGTCGAAGAATTCTAGCACGGTTTCATCACATTCTGCAAACGAATTCGCCGGGGAATACTTCAATTCCGCCTCGGGAAGCTGCACTTCCAGGCTGGGAAGGTTCATTCCCGCCGCAGCGACCCGTTTTTCCCGGATATCGTACCGGTACCTGATACTCCGGGAAAGCCGGTCCGCCCGTTCCCGGCCTACCACCACCAGCATCCGCTTCAGGCAGGGATAGGCGGTCTCCAGCCGGCGGTCCATATCCCGTTCCAGGATCTTCACCTGCTCCACCTTCCGCATCAGCTCCATCACCAGGATTTCCCGCTTCTGCTCCAGCAGGTCATAGCCTTCCTCGGCGGTGACGAGCCGTTCCTTGACCCGCAGAAGATTGCTTTTGGTAGGCGCTATCTGTTCACGGGCCATGGGCCTTCTCCCTTGGGGTACTCACTGCCTTTTGCCGATTTTCGGCTGCCGATGCGCAAGCAATGACAGGAGTATACCAAAAGCGACGAGACCAAGCCCTATAAGGAACTGCATCATGTTATTACCCCTCCAACCAACGTATGATTTGATCAACGATTGCAACTGCGCCGACATTGTATAAGCATAGCAAAAGCCTGGAAAAAAATCAACAAGCACTCATTTTTCGCAGAGGGATCCCCTTATACCTTGTACCCATTCCGATCTGTTTTAGCCGGGATGGGGGCGAATCGCAGCAATTCCAATTTAACCACAGACCTCACTGACGTCACGGACTCCTGCTTTCTTATCTTTTCCTTAGTCCGTGAGGGTCTGTGAGGTCTGTGGTTTTTCCTAATTTGGAATTGCTGGAGAATCGTATTGCAGCCGGTACAGCCCTGCGTACAAGCCGTTCCGGGCTATCAGTTCCTGGTGGGTCCCCTCTTCCACCAGCTTGCCCCCGGAAAGAACCAGGATGCGGTTGGCATGGCGGATGGTAGAAAGCCGGTGGGCGATAACAATGGACGTACGGTTTGCCAGGACCCTTTGGAGCCCCAACTGGATCAGGCGCTCCGTTTCGGTATCAACAGAACTGGTGGCCTCGTCGAGGATCACCACCGCGGGATTGTGGGCAATGACCCGGGCAAAGCTGATAAGCTGCCGCTGGCCGGAAGAAATATTGGCGGCCCCCTCGGAAAGTTTTGTTTGGTAGCCCTCGCCGAGGCGGGAAATAAATTCGTGGGCATGGACCGCACGGGCGGCTTCCTCCACCTGGGCTTTGGTGAGGGGCAGCCCCAGGCTGATGTTATCCGCCACGGCCCCCGAAAACAGGAACACATCCTGTAACACGGGGAGCACGGAGCGGCGCAGTTCCCCCAGAGGAATATTGGTGATGGGAATACCGTCCAGGGTTATGCGCCCGGAATCAATGTCCCAGAGCCGGGCAAGCACGTTCGTAATAGTGGTTTTCCCCGCGCCGGTATACCCCACGATGGCGATCATTTCCCCGGCATTCACCCTGAAACTAAGGTCCTTCAATACCATTTCCCCGCCGGTGTAGGAAAACGAAACATGCTCAAAGGCAATATCTCCCCGGATGGCCCCCTCCACAGAAACACTGCCCGTATCGGGAATGTGTTCATCCGTGTCCAGGAGCTTGAAGACCCGCTCCCCGCCGGCCATGGCGGACTGGAGGAGGGTGTACTTTTCCGAAATATCCATCACCGGGGCGTAGAACATCGCCACCAGGTTGATAAAGGCGATAAGCACCCCCAGGGAAAGGGAAAGGTTAAAGACCATGCCGGCCCCCACCACGATCACCGCCGCCACCGTTAGGGTGGACAGGAACTCTACCAGGGGCCGGAAGGTGGCAAAGACGAACATCTCCCCCAGATTGGCCCGGAGGAGTTCCCCATTCCGTTCCGCAAATTCCCGGCCGGCCTTTTTCCCCCCCCGGAAAAGCTGCACCACTTGTATGCCGGAGATCCGTTCCG
>BNUY01000048.1 GCA_025997715.1 Spirochaetia bacterium | reverse complement strand
GTCGAGGTTCACCCGGTCTCCCGGACTTCCTCACGGCGCCGAACTGCCTGCCACCGGCTCCCTGGCCCCGTCAGACCAGAGTACCACTTTTCCCGATATTTGAAATCATAGTATCTTTGCGGTTAAAAATTCTTAATCCTCGGGGTATCTTCATAAAAAAACTACTATAATATGTTGCCATTTTATAGATAAAACCTGAAATGTGCGATATAATTTTTCTAGTAGTTATCGGCATGTTTAAACGAAAAAGTAAGACTTTTTTTATTTTTTTGGGTTTTTCTCTTTTTCTGGGCAGTTGCGGAGGTTTGGGTACCGTTTTTGAGTCCCAGGGGAGCTACCGGGTAAACGCTTCGGTGGACAATGGGTATACCCTGGATGAATACTCCATCATCAATCAAAACAGTAAAATAAGCCCCTTTTTTGTCAATTCCGTGGTGAATGATCCCGATGTCCGGGGTTTGACGGTCTTTGTACAGGATCTTTCGGGGATCATCGTCAGCAGAAAGATACGCTATGTGCTTGCCGCAGATGCCCAGGAGGAAACGCCCCCGAACCTCTCGGATACTTCCCCCGAGCCCGTTTCCCCCGGACCCACTTCCCCCGAACCCGATTCCCCTGAACCTGATTCCCCTGATCCCAATTTCCCCGAGCCCGTTTCCCCCGAACCTGATTTCCCCGAGCCCATTTCCCCCGAACCTGATTTCCCCGAACCCAATTTCCCCGAACCTGATTCCCCTGATCCCAATTTCCCCGAGCCCATTTCCCCCGAACCTGATTTCCCTGAACCTGATTCCCCTGAACCGGTTTCCCCCGAACCCTATTTCCCCGAGACTGATTCCTCTGAACCTGATTTTCCCGAGCCTGATTCCCCTGAACCGGTTTCCCCCGAGCCTGATTCCCCTGAACCCAGTTTCCCCGAAACACCCCAGGCTGCGGAACCAAGCGGCTCCGGGGAAACCGCGGAGGAGAAGCTTCCGGCGGCAGACAGTTCCGTTGAACAGGTCGTGGTGGTTAAACAACTGGACCGGTACCTGCCGTCATTCCGGATCTTCGAGGATTTGGCAATAGGCCGGTACAACCTTGTTTTCCAGGTTATTGGGGAGAGGGCGGTTCTCTATACCGCTTTCAAGCCCGTCTATTTTCTCAAGGATGCGAGCTTTACCCTTGGGGACATTCAAAGCTACCTTCCGGGAGTATCCTCAGGCGGGCGGCTTATTCCACCGGGGATTAATGTGGTACTGGAAACCAAGATCAGCGCCGACCGCCGGCTGGACCCCTACGTGGTGTGGTACAGCGGCAAAAAGGTTATTGCCCAGGGCCGGGTATCCGAAGGGGCACAGTATCTGCTCTGGAAAACGCCGGCCCAGACGGGGTTTCATACGGTACGGGCGGAGGTGTTTCCCCTGCTGCCGGAGGAACGCCTGCCCGGAAACATTATCGGAAAAATCAAAGAGCTCTCCCTGGCGGTATCCTCAAAATCCAGCGGACCCGAAGGCCAGGGGATGCGGCGCCTTACCGGTTCCTCCAATGATCCTATCACCTGGTATCAATTCGGCGGGAGCCTTACTTCCAATAACCCGGACCAGCACCTGACCCCCCTGCTGTCCCAGAAGCCCCGCTGGATCCCCTTTGCGGGTATGTATGGCCTTTTCACCGGCGCCGATGACGGCTATGCCCTACCCGGAAAAACCTTTGTTTTATCTGAGGGAGAACAGAGACGGGGCCGGATATTTTTCTATTTCGCGGCCCTTTCGGCGGGGACTATTTTCAACGCCCGCTTTGCGGCAAAAGACAACCTTGAGGGTACGGCGGTTCTGGATTTATCCCTGGCGGGGGGGAAGTTACTACTACGCGTTTCCGCGGAAGAAATCCTGGAGGAATCGCTTGCATTGACGGAGGACGAAACGGGGAAGTTTATCACCGCCATTATTGACTTTGAGATTGCCCCGGATCGTCTCGGCGCATCCCTTGCCCTGGAAAATCCGCTCAGGGAAACTCCATTCCTTGACCTTGCCGTACCGGTACCCCTAAGCGGAGAAGCGGCGTTCCGGCTGGGGGGCACGGAAAATCCGGCCGGGTATAAACGGAATACCCAATTGCCGGCGTTTGACAAAAACGGGAAGCCCCGTAATGGGATCGCCATATTCAATGAACTGGCCCTTAGTTACCCGGTTTTACCGAAAGCCCCGTCGTTTGAACCGTAAATTCGCTCCATGAAAGCAGTTCCCACCCTAATCCTGGTTGTTGGCATGTCCCTGTTTACCGCTTGTCAAAGCAACCGGGAAAAGCCCATGGTTCGCTTCGGCCCGATACCGGAATACCGGGAAAAAACCAGCCTCTTTGAGCTAATAGATCATGAAAACGCGCCGGAAGATATGCCCGAATGGGTGAGCCGGTATATAAACGCCGGTATCAACGGCATAGAGGGTCTGCCGGAATATGCGGATAGCTATGTTTTTATCGGAATGCAGCGGGGAAGCAATCAGGATTCCCTGAAACTATGGGCCGACAGTTTTTCACTTGACCGGGATTTTCCTCGACTGGTTTCCGCCCGGGTTCAGGCCCGGTTTAGCGCCTTTGCGAATGGAAATCCCGATGAAGAATTTGGCCGTTACTTTGAACGGGTGGTAAAAAATACCATCGATGCCGCTTTTGAGGGAGTAATTCAGGAAAGCAGCTATTGGATTAAAAAACGGACTTTTGACGATGACGGACTAAACCCCACCGGGGAAGTTTATGAATACTATATTCTGACACGGATTCCCCGGGATGCCCTGGAAAACCAGATTAACCTGCTTCTGATAACAGCACGGACGGATCTTCCCCCAACCCGGGATCAGTCCGCCGCCGCCATGCGGCTCCGGCTGAATTTTTTCGACGGATTCTGATCGCCCCCCGTTGACCACAACGGCTTAGGTCTATTAGGCTAAACCCATGACTGAAGCCATCACTATCACCAACGCGGAACTATTACCTCCCCTCTTTGCGCTATATCGCTGGGGCATTGCGGTTATTCAGCACATTCAGACCATTCAAAGCCCCGGTCTAACGGCGTTTATCAAAATTCTCACCGCTTTAGGAACAGAATACTTCTATCTTCCCGTGATCCTCTTCATTTTTTGGTGCCTGGACAAAAAAAAGGGGGCGCGGTTAGGGATGTTCATCATACTTTCCGCCTTTATAAACGGCTTTTTCAAGGAACTCCTGAAACAACCCCGTCCTTTTAACCTGGAACCCTCGGTCGGCCTGGCCTTTGAGCCAAGTTACGGCATCCCCTCGGGTCATGCCCAACTGTCCCTCTGTTTCGCGCTGTCCCTGGCGCTCTGGTACGGAAGATCTGCGGGGATACGGATTGGGGCGGTTCTCTTTGTCCTGCTCATCGCCCTTACCCGGCTCTACCTGGGCCTCCATTTCCCCACGGATATCCTGGCGGGCTGGCTCCTGGGCCTGTTTACCCTTGTACTCTGGCGGGTGTTTGAAAAGCGGGCGGTTCCGCTCCTGAATAATCTGCGGATACGAATGATAGCCGCCGCAGCCGCGGCCATCGGGATGAACGCCCTCTACCCGGCGGATCGCAGCCTGGGTGGGCTGTTCCTTGGCTTCACTGCCGGGTACGCCCTTATGCTCAAATATTTTCCCACCGGTGCATCCGATGGTGTTCCCCTTATTGTCCGCCTCCCCCGCTACCTCCTGGGTATTGCCGGGGGTATTCTTATTTACCAGGCGCTCAAGGCGCTGCCCTTTTTGGGCGCCGCGTCCCCCTATTATGACCTGGGCCGCTTTGTGCGGTACGGGCTGCTGGGGCTCTGGGCATCGGCGGGGGCGCCCTGGCTGTTCCTGCGGCTTCGGCTGGTGGAACAGTGAAATTTGTGGTATAGTACGGTATAGGAATAGAGGGGAGAGCATTATGGAATATAAAGTAGCATTAACCTGGGACGAGGAAGCATATGTCTGGATGGCAACGAGTGAGGATGTTCCAGGGTTTGCACTTGAATCAGGGTCCCTGGACGCGCTTATTGAACGGGTAAAGTTTGCGGTACCCGATCTCCTTGACTTAAAAGACACGGATATCAAAATTAATTTCCAGGCGGAACGGCTTGCAGAGGTACACGTCTAAACAATGGCGGAATACGAAGAGTATCACTTTTGAACCCCTCCTACGGCGATACCGCCCCTATTGCCGCCCACGCAACTCCCCTGGCGGAGAGCGCCCTGGCTATTGTCAGAAGTTCCGGGCAGCAGTCCCTGAAAATTCTGGCACAGGTTTTTTCCCGTCCGGAAAAGCTCCTTGGGGCGGCGGGAAACACCATCGTCCACGGCTGGATAACGGCGGGTGGCGAAAAGATCGATGAAGTACTGGTGTCGGTCTACCGCGCTCCGGCCGCCTATACCGGCGAGGATGGGGCGGATATTGTTTGCCACGGGGGTATTGCCGCGGCAAAGGCGGTGATGGCGGCCCTGCGCGGGGCGGGTTTCCGGGACGCCCTGCCGGGGGAATTCACCTTCCGGGCCTTCATGAACGGCAAACTCGACCTGACCCGCTCCGAATCGGTGATGGAAATCGTGGCCGCCAAAACTAATGCGGCCCGGGAACACGCGGTACGGAGGCTTTCCGGGGCGCTGGAAACAGAAATTACGGGGGTCAAGTCCCTCCTGGTACAGGCCCTGGGGGGCACGGAAATCTACCTGGATTATTCCGAAGACGATGGGGTGAGCGCGGGGGACGAAGCAGCGGGCTTGCTCCCGGACCGGCCCCTGGTGGAGGAAGCCCTGGGGCGGCTCCGCTCCCTTGCCGCATCCTATCGCCGGGAGCGGCTCTATGCCGATGGCGCTCTGGCGGTGATCGCCGGGCGGCCCAACGCGGGAAAGTCCAGCCTCTTCAACCTGCTCTTAAAGGAAGACCGTTCCATCGTCACCGACATCCCCGGTACCACCCGGGACTGGATTGAAGCCTGGGTATCCATTGAGGGCATCCCGGTACGGCTGGCGGATACCGCAGGGCTCCACCCCTCGGAGGACCCGGTGGAAAAACTCGGCATGGAACGGAGCCGGGAGCTCCTGCAGGCGGCGGATATTATCCTCTATATAATAGATGGCGCTCAAGGGATTACCGGTGAAGACCGGGACTTTTTCAATCAGGATGTATCGAAAGAAGGGGCGCCACCCGTAATCCTGCTCTGGAACAAAGCAGATCTGGCTGCTCCGCCCCCCGAAATCTCAAGGGACTTTAGTCCCCATCCAATCAGCGCAAAGACCGGCGCGGGCATTCCGGAACTAACCCGGGAAATCGCCGAAGTTTTGGCAAAGCGTTTTGGCGGCGGACCAGAGGGCGGGGGCCACGCGGGAATCGGGACGGCGCGGCAAAAGGAGCTTATCGACCGGGCAATTGCGGCGCTGCATGAGGCCCTTGCCCTCTCTGACCGGCGGGAACCCCTGGACCTCATCGCACCGCTGCTGCGGGAGGGGGTGAACAGCCTGGGGGAAATTACCGGGGAAGTATCCACCGCAGAGATACTTGATACCATGTTCAGCCGTTTCTGCGTCGGCAAATAACCGGAAAACCCCTTGTCAAACAAAACATTTTTTATTATAGTTGATTATATACTCAACTGTTCAACTGATGAGTATTGGAGGTTAACCATGAGCCCATACATAGCGGAAATCGACAACTGCGACTGCAACACCATCCACGAGGATGTGGTGGCGGATGTCCGTAAACACATGCCCGAGGAGGAGGCCCTGCTGGACCTGGCGGATCTCTTCAAGGTCTTCGGCGATTCGACCCGGGTCAAGATTGTCTGCGCCCTGCTCCATTCGGAGATGTGCGTCTGCGATATTGCGGTACTTCTGGGGATGACCAAATCCTCAATTTCCCACCAACTGCGGGCGCTCAGGCAGACAAAGCTGGTTAAATGCCGCCGGGACGGAAAGGTGGTGTTTTATTCTTTGGACGACGAGCATGTGGGGGCCATTTTCGCCTCCGGGCTCGTCCATGTGTGTGAAGGGAGGTAATAGTATGGAAATGCAATTCAGCCTTGAGGGGCTTTGCTGCCCGGTGTGCGCTTCTAAAATTGAAGTGGGCATACAAAAGATTGCGGGGGTCCGGCACGCGGCGGTCGATTTTACCGCGCAAAAACTTGTTCTGGAAACCGGGGATGACGCCGGCGACACTGCCCATGCCCTGGAAATTATCTCACGGGCGGATTCAATCGTAAAACTGCACGAGCCGGATATTGTCCTGACCAGGATTGATGCGGCGGCGCATGGTGTGGTTCCTGCCGAGGGCATGGCGCCAGGCGCCAACGGGGAAAAGATCCGCGATTATGTCCGCTTTGGCATCGGAGTCGCGCTTTTTATCACCGGCATGGTCGTTCACTTTTCCGCCCCCCTTGAACTGGCGGTCTTCCTTGCGGCGTATGTGCTTATCGGCGGGGAAGTTTTGTTCCGGGCCGCAAAGAATATTTCCCGGGGCCAGGTATTTGACGAAAACTTTCTCATGAGCCTTGCCACCATCGGCGCTTTTGTCATAGGGCAGTACCCCGAGGGTGTCGCCGTAATGCTGTTCTACCAGGTTGGGGAAGCGTTCCAGGACCACGCGGTAAACCGTTCCCGGGCTTCCATTACCGCCCTCATGGATATACGCCCGGACTACGTCAACCTGAAACGGGGCGAAACCATGGTGCGGGCAGCCCCGGATGAAGCAAAGGTCGGGGATATCATGGTGGTAAAGCCCGGAGAAAAGGTGCCGTTGGACGGCGTCGTCATTGAAGGCCGTTCCGCCCTGGATACCTCCGCCCTTACCGGGGAATCCCTGCCCAGGGATGTGGAAAAGGGCAGCGCGGTCCTTTCGGGGTCCATTAACACCAGCGGTCTCCTTGAGATCGAGGTTTCCAAGGTGTTCGGAGAATCCACGGTGTCAAAGATACTTGACCTGGTGCAGAACGCCGGGAGCAAGAAAGCGCCCATAGAAAACTTCATCACTAAATTTGCCCGGTACTATACCCCGGCGGTGGTGGCCATGGCCTTGATATTGGCAATAGTCCCGCCGCTTCTTATTCCCGGCGCGGCTTTTTCCGAATGGATCAACCGGGCCTTAGTTTTTCTGGTGGTGTCCTGCCCCTGCGCCCTGGTTATTTCCATCCCCCTCAGCTTTTTCGGCGGCATCGGCGGCGCATCCCGGCAGGGAATCCTCGTCAAGGGCGGCAATTACCTGGACGCCCTGAACAAGGTGGATACGGTGGTGTTTGATAAAACCGGCACCCTCACCCGGGGGGTATTTACGGTAAGCCAAATCGTGCCGGCTAATAACTACACCCCGGAGGATTTGCTTTTCTACGCCGCCCATGCGGAGAGTAATTCTAACCACCCCATTGCCCTATCCATACAGCGCGCCTACGGAAAGGCGGTGGAGGGGCAGCGGATCAGCGGCCTTGAGGAAATTGCCGGCAGGGGCATCCGGGTGACGGTTGACGGGAAAACGGTACTGGCCGGAAACAGCCGCCTCTTGGATGCGGAACACATCCCCTACCCTGCCGCCGAAAACCTGCACACCGCCGGTACCATCGTGTACCTGGCAATAGCGGACGCCTATGCGGGATGCCTTATCATCAGCGACGAGCCGAAGAAGGACGCTGCGCAAACGATCCGGGCATTGAAGACCCGGGGGGTGAAGCACACCGTGATGCTCACCGGGGATACTAAGGCGGTGGGAGAGAAGATCGCCGGTGAACTGGGAGTCGACACGGTCTATACGGAACTCCTGCCCCATCAGAAGGTTGAGCAGTTGGAACTGCTGGAAAAAGAAAAAGCCGCCGCCGGTGGTCACACCGCGGGTAGCCTGGTCTTTGTGGGGGATGGCATCAACGACGCGCCGGTACTGGCCCGCAGCGACATCGGCATTGCCATGGGGGGCCTGGGGTCCGATGCGGCCATTGAAGCGGCGGACATGGTTATCATGACCGACGAGCCTTCCAAAATAATCACCGCCATGGATATTGCCAGAAGGACCCGCAGTATCGTTAACCAAAACATCGTTTTTGCACTGGGGGTAAAAGGCATTATACTTATCCTGGGTGCATTGGGCATAGCAACCATGTGGGCGGCGGTGTTTGGCGACGTGGGTGTGGCGGTGATCGCCATCTGCAATGCTACGCGGGCTTTGAAGGTGAAGAAATACTAATTTAACCACGGACCCCCCAGACTCTCACGGACTCGTACGGACACTTACGGTTTTTTGTTATGAATTTTTTTTCTATTGTCCGTGTGCTCAGTGAGGCCCGTGGTTAAATTAGTATTCACTCCGGCAGTATCTCTCCCTTAATCGACAGGGTTACCACCCGCCAGGGCAACATCTTGCCGCTATTTTTCAGCGCGGTGATCACGGCGTTTTCTATCCCCCCGCAGCAGGGAACCTCCATCCGCACCACCGTTACGGATTTAATAGCGTTAGCGGAAAAGATCTCCGTAAGTTTTTCGCTGTAATCCGGCTGGTCCAGCTTGGGGCAGCCAATAAGCGTAACCTTATTGTGCATAAACTCGGCATGAAAATTCCCATACGCATACGCAGCGCAATCCGCGGAAACCAGCACATTGGCGTTTTCAAAATAAGCCGCCATGACAGGGACCAGTTTGATCTGCACCGGCCATTGCTGAAGCCGGTTTATAACACCGGAAGAATTTACCGCCGCCGCCGCCGTTTCCGTTTTTGGTTTTATGCTCTGCGCATTGCTTCCCGGACATCCGCAGGCAAGTGTTTTTGCCCCCTGTTTTTCCTGTTGATGCGCCTTAACCTTTTCTTCATCATACTCCGCCGCTTCCCGTTCCTCAAAAGTTATTGCACCGGTTGGGCAGGCGGGAAGACAATTGCCCAGGCCGTCGCAGTAATCGTCCCGTAACAGCTTTGCCTTTCCGTCAACTATTTCGATAGCCGCTTCATGGCAAGCATCGGCGCAGAGGCCGCAGCCGTTACATTTTTTTTCGTCGATCCTTATAATTTTCCGTATCATGCAATTCCCCCTTTTGTCTATAGTAACACTATTTCCCAAAAATAGCAGCAAGGTCCCTTTCCGCGGTGGTACTCGGCCTAATGTTAAAATGTTCAACAAGATATTTCAACACATTGCGAGACACAAATGCCGGAAGACTGGGACCAAGCCTGATATTTTTGATGCCAAGATGGAGCAGCGTCAAAAGAATGGCAACCGCTTTTTGTTCATACCAGGAAAGAACAAGTGAAAGCGGGAGTTCATTTACGCCGCACTTAAACGCATCCACCAGGGCGAGGGCAACCTTGACGGCAGAATAGGCGTCATTGCATTGCCCCATATCCATAATCCGCGGGAACGGGCCGATACTGCCAATGTCAAGGTCGTTAAAACGGTATTTCCCGCAGGCAAGCGTCAGAACAACCGTATCCTTGGGAGTTGCCTTGACAAAATCGGTGTAGTAATTCCGCCCCGGTTCCGCGCCGTCACACCCGCCGACAAGAAAGAAATGTTTTATAACCCCTGCTTTTACCGCCTCAATAATAGTGTCGGCATTTTCAAGGACAACGCCGTGGGCATAGCCCGTGGTTACCGTTTTGCCGCCATTGATGCCGGTCATGACCGTATCCGCTTTGTAACCCTCTAATTCCAGGGCCTTGTTGATTACCGCAGTAAAATCTTTTTTTTCATCGATGTGGACAAGCCCGGGAAAGCCCACTTCGGCGGTGGTGAATACACGGTCCCGGTAAAATCTTGTTGGCGGCATAAGGCAGTTTGTGGTAAAGAGTATCGCGCCGGGGATGCCCCCAAACTCCTTCTGCTGATTCTGCCATGCCGTACCAAAGTTACCTTTTAAATGGGGGTACGCTTTCAGAGCGGGATACCCATGGGCGGGAAGCATCTCGCCGTGGGTATAAATGTTCACGCCCCAGCCTTTTGACTGTTCCAAAAGCAATTTGAGATCCCGCAAGTCATGACCGGAAATAACAATGAACGGCCCCTTTTCGATGGTGAGCGGAACGGTAACCGGTGTGGGTTTTCCGTAGGTTTCAGTATTCGCCTTGTCCAGAAGTTCCATACAGAGGAGATTCACTTTTCCGGTTTCCATGGTAAGCGTCAAAAGTTCATCCATGCTGATTTCCATATTTGCTACCGCTTCAAGGGCCTTACAGAAAAACCCGTCCATTTCGGCATTGGTAAAGCCCAGGGCCGCCGCATGGCAGGCATACGCCGCTATCCCGCGGATCCCAAAAAGAATGAGCGACTTGAGGGAGCGGCTATCCTCGTTGGCTTCCCAAACCTTGTTCATGTCAAAATCATCGCAGACCGCGGAGGCCGCAAACAACGCTATCCGTTCCTTATGGGCTTCATCAATGCGGCGTTCAATAACCGCGTCATCAAAATTGACATTTGTCCCGGTAATAAAAAGCCCCTCCCGGATAATCCGGCGGCTATTTTCCGTGGGCGGATGGCGGTTTGAAACCTTCGCCAGCATGACAAGCGCGCCGGTAAATTTGTCCTGAAGTCCTGCGGTAGTATCCTTCTTCCCGCATACGCCGCCCTTCGTACAAGCCGTTCCCTGGGCTGTCTGTTCACATTGAAAACAAAACATAGTAATCCTCCTGACACCTAATACTTATTCCCGCCCCAATACTGGGGATGGCTTACTTCCGCCAACGGCGGCAGCGTAACATCCTTCAGGCCTCGTTATAATGGCAGTATAGGCCGGGGTTTGCGGGGTTTGCCGTGAGAATTCTCACGTTTTGCTAAAATAATTATATTTTTTGCAAATATAGAAAAATAGGCCAAATTTCCCCAAACAGTTCGTTGATTTTTGCAAATTTGATATTGATACCATACAAAATCTATCGTTTTCTTCTCAACTGCCTCTATTTCCTTCGCACTGAAAAATCCGGTATCGGCTGACACATCGCTTATTTCCCGAACTTCCTCGGCATCGTGCCGGCCTTCGCCGCGTCCCTTTACAGGAATACCGGTTGAGCGGATACGGGTATACTTCCGGCTTGTTTCGTCCCAGAAACGGACGTACCAGAAGTAACCGGCTTTGGTCTGTTTACGGTAAACACAATACAGGGCGTGGGTTTTTAACGGTCGCATATCTGCTCCATTTCCCTGCTGTGTACCCCGGGGCTTTAGCGTGATATGACTTCCGTTAATCGGTCAGTCTAATTCATTGCTATACAAGCAATTAAGTAATGGGCGCTATATGATTCGAACATATGACCCCCACGGTGTAAACGTGGATTCTTGCTATATCACGCTGTATCATAGTGTGAAGATTATCGGGCTATTTCCTTGTAATATAAGGGATTATACCCTCTCTTCTGTATTATGGTATATCATCATGTGTCATGCTGTAAAGGGTGAAAACAGGGGGTAATGGGGGGAGTAATGTACCTTGCTGTGTACCTCGCACCTGGGCCCCGGACATGTTGCGGTTGACGGACTACGGGTCTATGGCGGACTACATGGACTACACGGTCTACAGGTTTATCAGGGGGGTACTCCGGGGCCATTACCATTCCTCTGGACACCCACCAGTGACAGGGTGGTTTATATGGTGTATGTTTACAGTGGCTGGGAAACCAGAGAACGTCCGTATTCTTGCGGGTTCTGCCACATATCGAGGCGGCCTTGTTGCCTCGGTAGCCTGCGGGGGGTCGAAAGGCCCCCCGATTTTTTACCCCCGTGGCATTTCTCTCAAAATGGCGCTATAGTATCAGCATCTGCGGTTAGTATTCAGTTACGTCGCGGGTAGCCTCCCTGCCACACGGCAGGGTTTTTTATTGTCCGGGTATCAGTTTCCTGGAGTCGGGCAAATGATAGCTCTGTCCGGGGCTTCTCCCTCATGCGTGGCGATGCTATATTCAATATAGCGAGGCTGGGATGAAAAGCCCCCCCCGCCAGATCACCGACCGCTCACGCGGCCGGTTTTTTATTGCCATGTCCGGGGCTTCCCGGTAGCCACTCGCTCCGGACTTCCCCCTCTCGCGCTGAGCTGGTATATTCATGTTTAGCGAGGCCGTGAGATTGAAAGCCCACCGCCCCGCCAGCCTACCGGATGCCCACAAAGCGTCCGGTTTTTTATTGTCAAAGTAAATCGATATGAAGGATGCCTTAGGAAGCGCAGGTAAGGGAGCTCTATCAGCCTTTCGAGATAGAGCGGGTCAATCCGGGAGCACGGCGCTTTTAGTTGTAAAGGGGTAGGTAAGCGCCGAGTAATCCGGAAGCGGGAAGCGACCTTCACGCCCCGCATGGTACGGCACTTAGAAAACTGAACGCGTGAATGGGGGAGCTGCGGGAGGTCCGGGGGCTTACTTCTTGCTCTGCTTTGCCGGGGGGTTACTTAGAAACTCGCTAGGCCCCGGAAGACCCCCATATATATAAAAGCAATGTATATTTTGATTCCCCCGGTATGCGCTTCTCTGTATGCGCTTCTCTACGGCCCTATAAATGGGCGCCCTGGGCAATCCTGGAAACAGGGCAAAAAGAAAACCGCCCTTTGCGGGGGCGGCCGTTCCTGCTTTGCCGGGTTATTGAGTAACCGCTATTTGACGCTGCGGCCTGGTCCGGGGCTTGCGGTGGCCATGGCGGGGGTACGTGCGGCGCGGCCCTGGGGGGTATCGGAGGGAGAGACCAGGCAAGAAGAATCATACCGGCGCATTTCCTCTGCGGTAATCGCTCCGGCCTTAAACATATCGGTAGCGTCCTGGTGGATGTGCTTGAATATCGGGCTTTTGTACTTTCTCATAGCCCTATGCTGTAACCATAGGACGGATTTTTCCCTGCCCGGCAAGATTGACGCGGCGGGGGGTGATCCCGGCCTCTGCATAGGCGGCCATGGCTCCAGCGTGGACGTAGGCCCGGCGCTGTTCCGGCGTCATGTCCCTGGTTTCGTCCTGGTGCTTTAATCGTATGGCGTGTATCTCCCGGATGGTTTCCGGGGCGCTCATCATTTCCGGGTCATTCACGATCCGGGGGTCATTCATGTAGTCCTGTACCGTTTTCATAATTCTAATACCTCCGCTGGCTTGTATATGCCAATATGCCTATACCCTTCTTTCTCGTTTATCGCGTCCACTATTTCAATAGTCCAGGGCCTTACAATATGCTGAAAATTCAGGCTTACGATAAAGTCTAAGCCGTTAATTGCGGTCATGGCAATATGCGCCGCGTCGGTAGGGTAAGTTTCTGGTATTGCCTTGGCCTTGATGTAAAGCGCTGCCAGGCGCTCCGCTTCGTCGCTTTGCCCTAGGTCTTTGACTTCATACCTGGTTATGTAGTCCAGCATTTTCAGGCGCAAATCCTGCTTTGTGGTGTCCCGGATTTCCTGAAGGACATACTCCGATGTGTAGGGGTCAAGCTTCCCGTCCCGGATCATGTCAAAAACTTTCAGGGTATCCGCCCGCAGTTCCGGGGAATCATCGACAAAGGGAAAACTGAACATCGTAGTTTCCAGATACACCCGGGGTATGCTCACGGCTATATCTCCTCTCCGGTGTTTTTTAGATCGTCCAGAGTAAGCGCGATTTTCATTGAATCACCCGCTATAAAGGCTATTTCACATTCCAGGTATGCCGCTATTTTGATTAAATCTTCCCCGGAATAACTATCCCGGTAAAACTTATTGCTAAGCGCTTGGACTGATATTCCCAAGTATTCCGCTAGGCCCCCGTTATTCTTGCCTCTTAACTTCAAAAGGGCTTTCACTTTGTCAGATATTGCCATATATCCCCCTGTCTTAATATAACGGCATATTTTAAGTTTGTCCACAAAAATATAAAAAAAATAATCAAAAAAGTGTAAAAACCTCTTGAAAGACTAATCAATATGATGTATATTCTAATCAGATACGAAATAAAAGGAGTTAAGCAATGGAAAACATGAAAAGCAAGGTTATGACCCTGGGTAACAAGCTGGCCCCCCGGATGGATGGGGACCGGAAAGCCGCCTTTGTGGAAGCCTGGGCAATCGTCAAAGCCCAGGGCCTCACCCTACCAGTCCGGGGGGTTACCCAGGGAACCCGGCAGGAAGCCCTCCGCCGCCTGGCATCGTACAGCGCCGAGCAGATCAAGGCGTTTATCGTACCGGAACCGGAAAACCCTGCCGCCCCTGCGGCCCTGGCCGTGATGGTCATGGTCAACGGGGGCCGGGGTGTCTACCGCCTGGGCTACGTGCCCCGGAACCAGACCGCCGCCGTCAAAGCCCTGGGGCAGAAAACGGTAGCCCTCCGGGTGGTGTCCGGGACGTGGGGCTACACCCACAAAACGACCTTTGGCGCCCGGCTGGTGCTGGCTGTTTAAGGAATATCGGGGGGGCCTACAGGGCCCACTGTCAACAGGATAAGCTCAACAATTGGATTTGCGGTTGTGTTCGAAGCGGCCTTTGGGGTTAAAAGACTTAGAGACTCGAGGTGGAGAGCGGTTTAAGCGGACGGGAACAACGCGTATTGCAATTTTGGCGAGCATGCGTTCAAACTTTTCTCTCTGTTTCTTCACGTCATCTTCCAAGATGCTTTTTATCAGGTCGTCTTTGAGTACCCCTATCGAATAGTTGATGTTCACCCGGTATTCATACTTGTTGTTTTTCAATGCCATCCGCTCATCGACCGTTTTCTGTGCCGCTCGATACGCCGCCCCGACAAATTCCGCTATCACCATCTTTGCCCAAAAATCCTGGCGTATCGTCAGCTCGGTTCGCCCGGAAAAGTTTTCCAGTTCCATTTTGTTTTTTAACACAGCATATTCGGTCTCAATACCCCATCGTTGCCAGTATAACCAGGTAAAATCCGCAATGGTGAGCTCTGGGTCCATCACATTGGTGATCAACACCTCGTCTTCCCCGGAAGAAAGGGGGAACTTCAGCACCCGGACATCTATCACCCCTTTTTTCCATGTGGAGCGCCTCATTTTTATCCTATGATCGCCGTAGGGTAGCACGTCTATCTCCTGATTAAACCCTCGTGCTACCCGAAATACGAATTCCAGCCCCTTTTGGCGGAGAGTTTCTATCACATGATATGAGGGATACCCCCTATCAGCCAGAATTATCACCTTTCCAAGGTTCATCTCAAGCATTTTGTCCACGTGTTTCAATAATAACGTGCGCTCGTCATCCCCTTCTTTCACCGTGGCCAGTTCTGCCGCCACCACATTTTTATTCAATATATCGTACAGCAGTGATGCCTGCGCCATCGCCTGCCCGTTTTGCTCCCCGAACGCCTCCCGGAGTTTTGCATCAGAGGGCAAATGGATTTTGCTCCCGTCTACCGCCAGCAGAAGCCGTCCGTTCCATTCCTGGTAAACCCGGGGCCCTTTTCATATGCTTTGGGCGCCAATACATCAAAGATCTCTTTGAATGCTTCCGCTTTTAGATTTTGCCGGGCCTCGCTGAACGATTGTTGCCGGATTATGTTCCGGTCCTCCTCGCTCATGCTTGCAAAAAAACGATCAAGCGCGTTCTGGCTGCTCTCGTTGACCATTCCCAATATGCACAGTACCAGCTTGTCAAAGGGCATTTTCCGGTTCCGCGTAAAGTTTTCTATCCGTTGCCTGTTTCGCTCTTTGTACCCTTCTAAATACACCAAATCCATTACTATAGGCCCGTAATCGTAATAACCATCAGCCGTTTTTCCCCCATGGTATCCTCCCATTACTGAGTATATCATGGGTTCGCCTCTTGTGGAAATCTTTTTCTTATCCTGTTGACAGTGCTACAGGGCCTCCCTTCCCCGGGCCGTATGGCTTCCGGGAATAACCGCCAAGGAGTGAAAAATGATTGGAGCAGGTATATCGAGTATGTGTACTCCCCGGAAGAAACCAGCGAAGTGCTGCACCTGGCTTGGGAACTTTTCGAACTGCTGGAAAAGGCAGAGAAAAAAAAGGCTATCCCGGAAGGGTATGCCGGGTATCACGTTTGCAACCTCATCAAATTTATTCAGTGCGCGGTAAAGTTTCAAAACACCGGGGGGCCGTTTTTGCAGACAAAAAAGGAAACGGCCTCTGAGCCAGTAACCAAACACGCCAGCTTCACCCCATCGGCCATCGCCTCCATCTAAAGCGTCTTGGGATAGTAGGAAAAAAATGGAAAAGCAAAACACTATCAGAGGGGAACTTCTCAGCGTGACCCAGGTCGCAAAGAAACTGAATGTCAGCAAAAACTCGGTCACAAAACTCCTCAAAATGAAGACTTTTTCCTGGTTTCCCCTATTGGAGGGGAAATACCAGATCGATTCCGCAGATGTGGATGACTGGTTAGCCGCTATTAAAATCCCTGCCGGCAAGTCCCTTGCTGACCATCTGAAGGATATGGACATATAGGCAGAGGACGAACTCATTAAGGTCCTCAAGGTTCTGTTCAAGAAGGGGAAACTCAATTTCCTTCTCAAAACAAAGGAGGCCGTATGAAGAAGTAATCAACACCAATCACCGCGGGGAGGCTACGGCCACAAAACGCAACCCCCGCGGATTACTGGAAGTAATACTGGGGGCGGTTGCCCTCTATCAATAAGCAGCCCCGGACTCCGGGGCAAAGGATGGACAGAATGGGAATGCAGGAAAATTACAGGGCTAAACACCTTCACCCAATAGGCCAAAAGATTGACGCCCTACTTATTGCGGAAGGGTTTACCAGGACGGGATTCGAGGAATCAGAACATGGCGGGTTTAATGGCAACATATCTTTCAGGCGGGCAACTTATAGCCGGGACGGGGTAAATGCCTTTGTCATTATGAACTGGCCCGATGAGGAAAAGCCCCTTGCAGAGTTGGATACCCATGAATAACGGTATTATTCATTCAGACCTTGAAGAAGTACGGGCCCAGATTATCGCTCTTTCTGATTGCCTCTCCGGGCTTACTGCCGGGAACCCACCGGACAGACAGACAGGCCGCGGGCTTTCCCGGCTTGCCTGGCATATCGCCCAGGACGTAGACAATATTCTTCAGGAGATTGAAAACGATGGGTAAATTCACCAGGGAAAACCTGATAGGGATTCTGCGCTCTGAGCTGCCGAGGGCTATGCCCTTGGACATCCACCAGGCGCGGGAACTGGCGGCGCGTATCGTCGTGGCCATGGCGGCCGCCCTTGCCTCCGGTGATGGCGTGGAACTCCGGGGCCTGGGCAGCCTTGAAGTAAAGACCCACCCGGAACGCCGGGCGCGGGTGCCCCGGACCGGGGAGCCGGTTACCGTGCCGCCCCGGCGCCGTGTAGTGTTCCACCCGGGAATCGAACTGAAGGCCGCCCTACGGGGAACGACCCCAGAAGCGGAAAACAACGGCAAGGATTGAGGGGATTCCATAGCGGACCGTTCGGCATGTTTGGGAAGGGTTTTTCAGGATTCCCGGCCCTTTCCAAAATGCCTTAAAACCTACCTGTAGGTAGCACTATTGAACTTTCATTGCCGGGGTGGTAGGAAACCATGCCTCTGAGGTTTCCGGGGCTTCCTGGCGGTTTTTTTGGATGGCGGTTTGTGTTGATCGGGACAAAGGGATCGCCTCTTCCCTTGCCAGGAATTCCCGATAGAGGGCGGCCGCCCTTTCCCGGATTGCTGCAGAGTCTATTTCCAGGAAAAGGCACAACGCTTCACAATCAGGGCCCAGTACCCACGCCATAGCCTAATCCTTTGCCCTGGGGCCTTTTGGGGCAAGCTGGTTCCCCTGGAGATCATCCAGGGCGCGGGAAATAACCGCAGCCACAAGATCCCGAAAAGCATCATCTCTTTTTCGCAGTGTCTGCATTGCTTCTCCCTACCCGGTACCGCTTCTCATAAGCCAGCTTCATGTCAAAAAACCGTTTATCTTCCGGCCGTGCCTGGATGGTGATGGTAAGGCTTCCACTTTCAACTTGCCGGGCGGCCAGGACAATCTCATCAATACACTCTTTTGTAAGCTCCATCGCTTAATACTCCCACAGCGCCCGTATATTTTTTTTCATGGCCAAGTCCTCTACCGCGTACCGACAAGCGGCGATAGCATCATCCTTGAACTTTACCGGCTCATCCAGGGGATTGCCGTCCCGGTCCACCCGCCATTTGTACGTTGCGATTTCGCTCACCAGTCCGGGGCAGGCTACCGGGTCCACATACCAGGTCCCCCGGTTTAGCTCCGCTATTTGCGCCTTTACGCTGTCCGGCCCCTTCTTGGCGGCTATCATGGTATACCCGGCCTGCTGCCAGTCTTTTATAGACTTGGGTTCCGCACTATCGGCGATACACC
>BNUY01000047.1 GCA_025997715.1 Spirochaetia bacterium | reverse complement strand
AGGGGGAGTAATCTCACCGATATTGAGCAACATATACCTTCACGAAGTGCTGGACAAGTGGTTTGTGGAAATGGTAAAGCCCTGCCTCAAAGGGAGAGCATTTATGGTGCGATATGCGGATGATGCAATCATCGGCTGTGAGCTGCAAGAGGATGCGGAGCGGATAATGAAGGTCTTGCCCCTCCGGTTTGCAAAGTATGGACTAACCATACATCCCGAAAAGACAAAGTTAATTGACTTCACAGTACCACAGGGAAACAACCGGAAAGGGAAGGGCAGCTTCACGTTTCTTGGCTTCAAACATTTTTGGAAGAGGTCGAAGAAAGGCAACTGGGTCGTATACCACAAAACAGACAGCAAACGGTTGGCGAGAGCAACGGCGGCAATCACCCAATGGTGTAGGCGCTTTCGGGATACACCGCAAAAAGAGCAACATGCAATGCTTGCGGCAAAACTGAAAGGGCATTACGCATACTACGGGATTACGGGCAACTATAAGAGCATAGCGCTATTTTATCATCTAGTTCAGGTGGTATGGCTAAAATGGCTTAATCGCCGGTCTAACCGAAAGTCCTATACCTGGGAGCGATTCGCGGAGTACTTGAAACAGTTCCCATTACCAGCACCCAGGATTGTACACTCATATGGTTAAGCGAATCTTTTTCCAGAGGAGCCGGATGCCTTAATTGGGCATGTCCGGATCTGTGGGGGTTCCGGGTGGGTGACTGCCCGGTTCTACCCGACCGGGCGCTCATGCGGTTGGGGGAATCCACTCCGGGAGCCCGGCCCCAGGGGGCCTGAATAAGTCTCCCTACGCGGGGAAACCCAAATGCATTCGACCCGCCATGCCCCCTTCCTCCCGCTGCGTCAACACTATATCGCCGAACTGAGTGGGGAAATGCATTCGGTCCGTCACCATTATATCGCTGAACTGCGAGCCGTTCAAAAAAGTGCGGCTCATCCCTCTCCTTTATGGAAAACCAGGAAAAGGGCCTTACTGAGCTAGTTTCAGCCACGCGGCCCGGTAGGGGAACAGCTCCGGGATATCGGCTTTCGCCACTTCCTGATATTCTATCTCGAAATCTTTCGCCAGTGTGGAAAGCCCCTGACCGGTTAATGCCATCTTGGCGGTCATGGCGGCTCCGAAGGCGCTGGCTTCCGCGATGTCGGTCAGGAATGTGGGATTGTCCTTTAGGGCTGATGAGAGCAAAACATTGTAGGCTTTGTTTTTTCGGAAGCCGCCCTCGGTAAAAACTTCCTCCCCCGGTACCAGGCCTATCCGTTCAACGGCGGTAAGGGACTGCATCACCAGGGATATCCGTAGCAGGGCAAAACCCGTTTCGTAGTTTTTAAAGCACGGCGGTATCTCTTTTCCCTTGGACAGTAGTCCGTAGTGATAGTCCCGGCCGTCCTCCACTACCCGGGGCTTGGAAAGGGGAAACTGGCCTGACCCGGCGCTTAGTTCCGGGGTGAGGAAGGCCTGTTTTTCCCGCAGTACCCGGCGGTAGAGTTCCTCGTCATAGCCCGGCAGGTCGGCGCGTTTATGGATGTCCATTAGTACTTTGGACCAGGTTTCAAATTCCTGCCCCCCAAGGAAGATGCCGGTCTTTACCGGTTTCCCAAAGGCGGAAATATTGAAGAACACCACCTTGCCTAACTCATCCGGGGCAAAGCCGTATTGCGCTACGGGGTTCATGCTGACACACCAGGTGCCGGTGGAGTTGAGCAAAAAGCCGGTTTCGCCCTTCTTGGCAAAGTGGGGCAGCAGGGAGGAATTGGAATCGTGGATACCCATGGTAACAATCACATCCTCTGCGAGGCCGGTTTTCTCTGCAAACGCTTCGGTGATGGTTCCCAGGACGTCCCAGGAACAGTTGAGCTTCGGGGGCATCAGAGGGGAAACGCCCAGCTCATCGGCCACCGAGGAGAGGCGGTTATCAATCTGATCCCAGAGGTAGGCGTGACAGCCCATGTAGGTACCTTCGGCGCCGGTCTTTCCGGTAAAGCGGTAACCCCAATACTGGGGGTACATCAGTACATGTACCGTGTTCTTAAACTCCTCTGGATACTTTTGCTGCGCGAAAAAAATACCCTTGGCCGTATTGATCATCGACTTCAGATACGGGGTTCCCGTCCTGGCCTGAAGTGCGGCAGGGGAGCCAAGGCGTTCGTAGAATTGGCGGTGAAAATCATCACCCGGTTCGTAGGTATAATATATACAGGGGACCGAAGGTATTCCCCCCGCCCCTACGCAGACAAAGGTTGCCCCATGGGTACTGACCGCAATCGCCTTTATGGGGTATTTTTTCGCAAAATACGCAAGCTGCTCAACAAACCAATCCTCCATGGCTTGAAGGTCATGGGTTTCAATGCCGTCCACCATTTTTGGGGGGAAGTTCCGATAGCGGGCATCAAGCTGCACTAAGTTGCCGTCATAGACCGCCACTTTTTTATTGGTCATGCCAATGTCGATAACCGCGATATAATCCATGCCAGACTCCATTAATCCGTAATTGTAATACAGCATTGCGGTAAAATCTATCCCCAAATCAGCTTATGCCAATCCGAAGGCGCAATCCCCGTCTTACTCTTAAAAAGCCGTGAAAAATGATACTGATCCTCAAACCCCAGGTTATACGCCACCTCTTTTACCGACGCATCCTTCTGCTCCAGCAAACTTTCAGCCTTAAGTATCTTAATGTGGATAAAATATTGGTAGGGAGTCATGGATGTATAGGTTTTAAAAATCTCATTCAGCCGGGAAGTGCTTACCCCTATCTGTTCGGCGATATCCGATAGATTGATGGCGCTAAAAATATTCGTTTCCATGAGATATTTTGTCTTTTCCACGATTTTTTGGTATGAATTTGGCTGATCCTTCCGCCGTTCACGGGTCAGGATCTCCGCAAGCAGGGAAACAATAAGCGAACAGGCTTTTAACTGAAAGAGGGGCCGCTGTGTTTTGACCTCCTCGATGATCTGGTTAAAGGCGGATATCATAAAATCGTGGAGCCCGGCTTCAAAAAAAATGCGCTCCCGGGAAAGGACGCCCCGTTCCATCAGCCTGGTAAAATATTCCCCCTGAAAACCAACCCAATATTCATGCCACCCGATTTCAAAGACCGGCTTGTACCGGTGTTTCATCATCGGATGCAGGATAAAGACCGAACCGGGCCTAAGGGTGTAGGCGGTATTCTCCACCTCAAGTATGCCCCGGCCGGCGGTGATGTATATTATCTGAAAGGTGGGCAGAACACGTCCCTCCGCAACCGACCGGAACAGGGCGGGATGCTCGTTTTTATAGGGAGGATACTCGGTATTCGGGGACACCTCCATGCTGCCCACGTTGGCACATACCATCCCCAGGTTCTCGTCCTCTTCGCTGTAGGGGAGATAATGCCAAAAGGGCCCCCGCATATTACCGGGTGTCAAGTTCATAGTACCTATTCTAATGAAAAGGAATGTTTTTTCCATCCCCGGAAGAGAAATGTCCATTTACGCCATGAGAAAACCGGGTGAAACTAGAGCAACCATTTTATAGAAGGAAGCCATGGAACGATTTGCATGGAAAGCGAAGCTGCTCCCGGGGGCCAAGGCGGAATATATTCGTCGGCATAACGAGATTTGGCCTGAAATGACCGAGCTTTTAAACAAGGCGGGTATCCACAATTACACCATCTGGTGTGTGGGGGATGAGCTTTTTGGGTACTATGAGGCCGAAAAGGGGGTAGATTTCGCCGCGAAGGCCCAGGCGGGAAGCCCCGTGGTCGACCGCTGGAACGAATATATGAAAGATGTTATGCGGATGGAAATTGATCCCCAAACCGGAACCGCATACCAGTTGGAACAGGTGTTTTTTCACCGGTAGAGGTACGAGTATGAGCCGGATAGCCCTGGGTTTGTCTTCTATTATAAAGACCTTTCCCGGCATCGTTGCCCTGGATGACATGAATTTCGAGCTCCGGGCCGGGGAGATTCACGCGATCTGCGGGGAAAACGGCGCGGGGAAATCCACCCTGATGAAGGTGGTCTCCGGGGTTCACGCCCCCGACCGGGGAACCATTGTTCTGTTTGACCGGGAAGAAAAGATTAGCAGTCCCCTGGACGCCTTTTCCAAGGGCATCGCCATCATCCACCAGGAAACCAGCCTGTTTGAGGAAATGACGGTGCTGGATAACCTGTTCCTGGGCCGGGAGATTGTCAAAAAGACGGGGCCTTTTACGGTGCTGGACTATAAGGCCATGGCGGAAAAAATGGGAGCTATCCTCAAAAATCTGCATATTGCCATTCCGGTGGATGAGAAGATCAAAAACCTCGGGATGGCCCAGAAACAGATGGTGGAAATTGCCAAGGCCCTGACCTTTGAATCACGGATTCTGATCCTGGACGAACCTACCGCCTCCCTGACCCAGGAAGAAGTGGACGCCCTCTTTACCATTATCCGGGGGCTGCGGGATCAGGGGGTCAGCGTGGTCTACATAAGCCACCGGCTGGAGGAAATTTTTGCCCTCTGCGACCGGGTAACGGTGATTCGGGACGGGCGCTATATTTCTACCCGGAAGGTGGCGGACACCACCAAGGATCAGTTGGTGGCCGATATGGTTGGCCGCAGTATGGACAATTACTATCCCAAGGTGGCGGTGGAAATTGGCGGGGAACTCCTTTCGGCAAGGGGCCTTGGCGCAGCGGAACTGCTCCACGATATCAGCTTTACTATCCGCAAGGGGGAAATACTGGGCTTTGCGGGCCTGGCGGGTTCCGGCAGAACGGAACTAGCCCTGACCCTCTCAGGCTTTACCCCGCCGGTGTGTGGGGAAATTACCCTGGAAAATAGGCCGGTGCATTTTAAGAACTACCGGCAGGCAATGGAACAGGGCCTGGTCTACGTGTCCGAAGACCGGGGCAAGTACGGCGTCATTGTTAACATGAGTGTGAAGAACAATATCGTTATGCCCCAGCTTGAACGGATTGCCCATGTGGGGGTGATAGACCGCGAACGGGAAAAGGCGGTGGCGGAAAGGATGCGGGAGAGCATGGGGATTAAGGCCCCGGACACGGACTTCCTGGTGATGAACCTTTCCGGCGGCAACCAGCAGAAGGTGTCGGTCAGCAAGGCGCTGGCGCTCGACCCCAAACTGCTTATCCTGGATGAGCCGACCCGGGGGGTTGATGTGGGGGCCAAGGCGGAGATTCACCGGATCATTAGCAAGATGGCCGCTTCCGGCCTGACGATTCTCATGATTTCCAGCGAGCTGCCCGAACTTATCGGGATGTGCGACCGTATTTATGTGATGAAGGACGGAACCGTAGCGGGATGTTTTAACCGGGACCAGTTCTCCCAGGAAGAAATACTGCGCATTGCCCTGGCTCCGGAAACAAAAAAAGGGGCGGCCCGGTGAAACAAAAACTACCCATAAGCGCCGAAGCCTACCTGGGGCTGTTTCTCCTTTTGATACTGGCCCTGTTGGCAATTTTTACCCGGGGATTTTTTGCCGCCAACAATGTGATGAGTATGCTCAATCGGTTCAGTTATATTCTGATCGCCGCCATCGGCATGAACCTTATCATTCTCACTTCTAATATTGATGTCAGCTCGGGGAACCTTATATCCGTGGTCTGCCTTACCATCGCGGCCCTGGGAAAACAGAATGCGGGGCTTCCGGTTTTATTGATTGCGGCGATGATCATGGGGGCTTTGCTCAGCCTCTTAAACGCCCTGTTCATCACCAAGTTCCGCATCCCCGCCATCGTGGCAACCCTGGCAACGGCGCAGCTTTTCTCCGGTGTGCTGCCCCTGGTGGTGGAAGGTTCCATTTACGATCTGCCCCGCAGTTTTACCTGGCTTGCCTTTGAAGCAAAGCTCTTCGGACTCATACCGGGGAGTGTGCTTATCATGACAGTAATTACCATTATAGCATTGCTGTTTATGAAGTACTCCCGGTTCTCCAAAAAAATCTACGCCATCGGCAATAACGCCGAGGCCGCACGGCTGACGGGAATTAAGGTAAACAATGTGGTACTTGTCACCTATGCCATAGCCGGAGCCCTCTTCGGGGTGTCCGCCGCCATCATCGCCACCGCCAGCCAGCGGGTGACCACCACCATGGGCACGGGCCTTGAGATGACCTTTATTGCGGCGGTGGTTCTGGGGGGTACCAGCGTTGCAGGGGGCAGCGGCAAGGTGTTGGGAACGGTGTTCGGCGCAGCGGTACTGTCGGTTATCGCCCCGGCGGTAAACTACCTGGGGATCAGCTCCGACTGGTCCGATGCGATCATGGGCGCTATTATTATCTTTGCGGTCATCGTAAGCGCCCTGCGTTTAGAGGGGCGGAAACAGGCCGCGGGAGGGACAGCCCTATGAAGCGGAAAAAATTAACGTTTACCTTTACCGGGGCGCTGATAGTAATTCTGTGTGTGCTCTTTGTGGGAATTGCCTGCATCAACCGTGTTTTTCTTTCCTTCGATTATCTTGTGGGGGTTATGCTCCGCAATATCGTTGAAATCGGCATGATGTCCCTGGCGGTCACCCTTATTATTATTACCGGGGGGATAGATCTTTCGGTGGGATCCACCATGGTGCTGTCCGCCATGATTGGCGGCATTGCCGCAGCACAGGGCGGGAATGTCCTGGGAGTTTCCGCAGCCCTCCTTACCGGCATTGCCTGCGGGCTCTTCAACGGCTTTTTGATTGCCCGAATAAAGATTTCGCCCCTGGTCACCACCCTGGCCACCATGTACCTGTACATGGGGCTTGCCCGCAGCTTCTCCCACGGGGACAGCGTCTATTCCTACCCCGCAAGCCAATGGCTGGGCGCCACCGATGTGGGCGGCTATGTTCCGGTGCAGATATTCTTCTATATAATACTGGCGCTGGTGTTCTGGTTCATCCTGGCAAAGACCACCCTTGGGCGCAAGCTCGTCGGCATCGGGCTCAACGAAAACGCCACCATGTTCAGCGGGGTGAATACCCGCCGGGTAAAGATGATCATTTACACCGTAAGCGGCCTCGTCTGCGCCTTTGCGGGGCTTATCTGGCTGGGCAGGTTTACCAGCATCAAATATGACGCCGGCTCCAGCCTGGGCTTAAAGGTGGTTACCGTGATTGTGCTGGGGGGCACCAGTATTATGGGCGGCATTGGCGATATGAAGGGTACCATTCTGGCAACCCTTATCATCGCGGTTCTGAACAGCGGCCTGACGGTGCTCAATATTCCCATCGCCGCCCAGACCATAGTCCACGGCCTTATTCTGGTGATAAGCCTGGTAAGCTACTTTATTTTAAACAACCGGGTTATCAAAAGCCGTATTGTGGCGGTAAAGAGCGGGGCAGGGGTGGTATAAAAAGTATTTTCAGCGGCATTGACCGTTGACAATAAAATCAGTTCAGGAGGAAGTGTATGAAGAAAGTTTTGGGAGCAGCATTAGCGCTGTTCGTCGTGTGTTCCGCCATGGTGCTTGCAGGCTGCGGCAGTAATTCGTCATCGGGAACTATTAAAATTGCCATGATGCCGAAATTCAAGGGTGAAAACTATTTTGACGCCGTTAAGATCGGCGCCCAGGAAGCGGTTGATGAACTCAACAAGTCCGGGAAGGTGGTAGATTTCCTGTATGACGGCCCGCCCCAGGATCAGGCCACCAACCAGAAGCAGGTGGACATCCTTGAGGGATGGATAGCCCAGAAGGTAAACGTTATCCTCCTTTCCCCCAACGATCCCACCGCCATTGCGCCGACTTTGAAGAAGGCCCAGTCCAGGGGCATTAAGGTACTTACCTTTGACGCCGATGCCCAGGCAGACGCCCGGGATCTGTTTATCAACCAGGCGGTTTCTTCCGGTATCGCCCTTGGCCTTGTCAAAAGCGCCGCGGATAACCTACAGCTTAAGGGCTATGGTCCCGGCAAGCCGGCGAATGCGGCCCTGGTTTCCTCTGCAAAAACCGACGCCAACCAGCAGGAATGGCTCGCGGAGATCAAGAAGCTCCTGGCTGGTGAATACAACTGGATAGTCATAAAGAACGAAGCTTCCGATGTGTACTATCCCGGCCCGGACGAGACCGCCACCCAGTCCCAGAGCGGCACCCTGGTTGGACGGATGGGGCCCGGCGCGGATCAGATTCAGGTAGCAATCGGCCTGACCTCCATGGCGTCCCCCGCCCTGGGTTCCCAGTATGAAGCGGCGTCGGTAAAACCGGATGTTTCCAAGACGGTTATCACCGGCCTGGCTACACCGAACGCACTCAAGTCCTATATCAAGAGCGCCTCCAATCCCCTGGACGCAGGAGTTCTGTGGAGCTGCATGGACTTGGGATACCTTGCCATACAGAGCGGCTATCAGCTTGCGAAGGGTACTATCACCAGCACCTCGTCATCACTGACCGCCGGACGAATTGGCCAGCGGGACATATCGAACAAGACCGTGATCCTCGGCCCTGCACTGATATTCGACAAGAACAATGTGGATCAGTTTGATTACTAATTGCTGAAACCAATGGGTTATGTCCTCCGCTTTACCGGCGCGGCATAACCCCTTTTACTGCCCCAGGAGGATACCCGATGAATTCCAAAGAGAGAGTTTTTTCCGCATTCAAAAGAGGAACCCGGCTTCCGGATAGAGTTCCCTTTCAGTTTGATCTGTGCAGAAGCCTGACGGATCACTTCGGTAAAAAATTCGGCATAGTGCCGCGATACACCCCATCCTACTACGAAGATTTAACCTATCGTATTTCTGCGAATGAAATCCGCACAAAAATGGGCAGCGATTGTATTGTGGTGGGCGGCCAGGTTGCAAAGGGCTTTACCCCGCAGCCGGTTCGAGACGATATTACCGCCAACGAATTCGGTATGCACATGAAGCCGACTCCCCTGTATGTGGAGGTGGTGAAATGCCCCCTTGTGGAAGCGGAAACCGTGGCGGATGTGGAAGCATACCCCTTTCCCGACCCCCATGCGCCGGGACGGATGGAGGACGCCAAGCGGGATATCGAAAAATTCGGGAAGGATTATTTTATTATCGGCGACTGCGAACTTTCGCTCTTTGAACTTGCCTGGCATTTAACCGGGCTTGAGAAGTACCTGATAGGCATGGCCAGTGAAGAAGACTGGATAGAAACACTGAACGACAAGGTTGAATATTTTACCACCGGCATTGCCGAACAGTTGGCCCGGGCCGGGGTGGACGCCCTTTGGTTTGGGGAAGATCTGGGCAGCCAGATCTCTACCCTGATTTCCCCGAATATGTGGCGCACCGTATTCAAGCCGCGCCACGAGCGGATCATTAAAAAGGTACGGGCCATCAATCCCGATATCCTGCTTATCATGCACAGCGACGGCGCGGTGGCGCCCCTGATCGATGACTTTGTAGAAATGGGCATTGATATTTACAATCCCGTACAGCCCAATGTCCCCGGATCGGATCCGCAGGAGCTAAAGGACAAACACGGCGATCATATCAGCTTTTTCGGCGGCATAGACCAGCAGCGGCTGTTACCCGAGGGGGACCTCAAAAAAATTGAAGCGGACATGCGGAACCGCGCCGCAATTCTGGGCAAAAACAGCGGCTACCTCATGGCCCCGGCGCATATCATCCAGGCGGACGTGGCCCCGGAAACCGTGGAGGGTATGCTCCGTATTGCCGCCGCCCTCTAAACAGCTTAGGTGCGCAGCTTTAACACATCTTCCTCATATTGTGTCACGGCGGTATACCAGTCCCCCCCCGCTATTTTCTGGCGTTTTAGGTATTCATCCCACACCGCGCCAAATGGCAGGGTTTTCAGTTCTTCCTGGCAGACCAGCAGTTTTGAAAAATTTTCGGTATCCTGCAGCTTTTTCAAATCCCCGTGGGGTATAAGCAGGGCGTTTAACAGGGCCTTCTGCATATTCCGGGCGCCGGTAACCCACGCAGCAATTCTGTTGATGCTGGCGTCAAAGTAATCCAGGCCGACGAGTACCCGCTCTTCTGCATTGTTACGGATAATTTCCTTGGCAATTTCTTTAATCTCATCCTCAAACAACACAACGTGATCCGAATCCCAGCGTACCCCCCGGGTAACATGGAGGGCAATCTTGTCGAAGAATAAAAGCAGGGAGGAGATTTTATCGGACACCAATTCTGTTGGGTGATAGTGGCCGTTATCAAGCAGCACGTTAATGCCGGCCATTGCCGCATAGCTCAGATAAAAATCCGCCGATCCCACGGTATAGCTTTCAAGCCCGATGCCGAAAACTTTGCTTTCCACTACATCAACAATATGGTTCTTGTCATATTTTACGGTAAATATTTCGTCCAGGGATTCTTTCAGCCGCTGCCGGGGGCCAAGCCGGTCGGCGGGGACATCCTTTAAGCCGTCGGGAATCCAGACATTATGCAGGCAGGGGCTACCCTGTTTTTCACCAATGTACGCCGCAATTTTTCTGCAGGCCTTTACATGGCGGATCCAGAAGTCGCGTATGGTTTTATCGGGGGAAGAAAGGGTCAGCCCGCTTGCAGCCATGGGATGAGAAAACAAGGTCGGGTTAAAATCTATCCCCATGTTCCGCGTTTTTGCCCAGGCGAGCCAGGGGTCAAAATGTTTACATTCCGGCTCGTCACGTTTAACAGGGCTGTCACTTATGGCATATATCGCGTGGAGGTTAAGGCGTTTCCTGCCGGGGATAAGGGAAAAGGTAAAATCCAAATCCCCCATAAGCTCATCCTTGTTCCGGGCTTTGCCGGGGTAATTACCGGTGGCCTGAATGCCGCCGGATAAGGCTGCGCCGGTATTTTCAAATCCCGTGATATCATCCCCCTGCCAGCAGTGCAGGGATACGGGTATTTCGGCGCATTTTGCAATCGCCGCCTCGGTGTCAATCCCCCACTTCTTGTATAGTTCCTGCGCTTTTGTATACATATATGCCCCTTATTTTTTCGTTAATCCATGTGGAATAGCTCGGTAAGTTCATCGCAAACAGGTGACTCATCAGGGTTACTGTCCATCAGATCCTTCATGGAGTGCCACCATTTCTTTACAATCTCTTTGCCCGCCAATTCTCCGTCGGTCGCGTCATCCGCAAGCTGCTGGTAGGCATAGAGGGTATTTGTTTTTGAATCAAGATAAATCGAATAATTTGAAACCCCGGCCTTGCGGAGTTCCGCCTTTAGTTCCGGCCAGATTTCATCATGCCGTTTTTTATATTCCTTCTCGTTTCCCGGATGCAGATGCATAATAAATGCGTTTCGTTTCATTGTTTTCCCCATTAACCGTAAAAATAACCGCAAGGGACAATGTCCCAAGAATTTGCCCCTGCGGTTATTTTATTAAAAATTAATACACCGACTTCCAATCGTTGATATTGGCCTTCTCAAATTTGAAGGGGGGGCCAAGCAGCACTTCTGTGCCGCCGTCAGGGGCCGCAACAATGGTGTAGTTCCCAAGCCTTCCGGCGCTGAAGGTTTCCCCGGCCTTGCCGGTGATCTTTCCGCTGCTCAGGGCTGTTGCCACCCAGGAGCCCAGGTAGCCCACATCAATGGGGTTCCAGAGGTACATGTAGGGGCAGGAGCCGTTGTCAATGTATTCGGCCATTTCCGAGGGGAGTCCCAAACCGGTAATGAATACTTTACCAATGAGATTACGATCGCTGACTACCTTTGCCGCCGCAGCGATACCAACGGTGGTGGGGGCGACGATGACTTTGAGGTTGGGATAGCTTAAGAGGAGCCCCTCGGTTTCGGAAACCGACTTGTCCCGGAGGTCGTCCCCGTAGGCAACCTTGACCAGATTCAGGTTGGCGTACTTGGGCTTGGCCAGTTCTTTCTTCATGTAGTCGATCCACAGGTTCTGGTTTGAAGCCTGGCTGGTGGCGGAAAGGATGGCAATTTCGCCGCTGCCCCCCGCAAGGTCATAGGCCGCTTCCACCAGGGTGACGCCGATTTTTTCCGAGTCCGCCTGGTTCACATGGGTCAGACGGCTGGCGGGATTCACCGAGGAGTCAAGGGAATAGACCTTGATACCGGCGTTCTTCGCCTTGGTCAGAACCGGTTGGAGCGCGTCAAAGTCGTTCCCCACGATACAAATTGAGGTGACCTTCTGGGAGATAAGCTGATCGATTATCTGGATCTGCGCTTCCGCCGTGGGAAGATCCGGCGACCGTGAAATGGGTGTGCCGCCCTGCTCTTTGATGCCCGCCTCAAAGCCTGCTATCTGCCGTTCGCCGTAGGGGTTTCCGGTACTCTTGAATACAAAGGCGTGCCTGTCGCCCCCGCCGCCTGCTTGTTGACCGCCGCCGGCAAATGCCGCCGCCGAGCCAATCACCGCCATGATCGTTGAAAGTACTAATACTTTCTTTACCATGTTTTTCATCTCGTTCCTCCTGAAAAAACATTCTATAAAAAATCCGCAGAATTATCCTGCGAATATTTTATCACACTAAAACTATTTACGCGCCCTTGTTCACCCTGATGTTCATCACCAGTACCGAAAGAACCAACAATAGCCCAAGGATTACCAAAATGACCTGGGCGGACACGTTGATAAGCCCCAGGCCGTAATTCAAAAAGCCAATGATGAAGACCGCCAGGAGGGGGCCGGCAATGCGCCCGGTTCCCCCGGAGGTGCTTACCCCGCCTAAGACCACCATGGCAATCACATCAAGCTCATAACCCAGGGCTACGTTTGGCCGGGTGCTCCCCATACGGGAGGTGAGGAATATTGCACACACAGCGGACATTAGGCCCGTGAGCAGGCCGACGATAAGCAGGATGCGGTCGGTTTTGACACCGGAATATTTGCAGGCGGTTAAGTTGCTGCCCATGCCGTAGATGTTGCGGCCCAGGGCGGTTTTGTGGAGCAGGATACCGAACAGTATCGCTGCAACAATAAACACAATCAGGATGAAGGGGAAGGGACCGACATAGCCCCAGGCAAAAAAGGAATACCATGAGGGGAATCCCCCGGAGGCGCGATCCTCCAGGATAACGTAGGCTATGCCCCGGTAAATGGTCATGGTCGCCAGGGTGACTATCATTGCGGGGAGTTCCTTAAACTTTATCAGAAGCAGGCTGTTAATTGCGCCGCAAATGGTTCCGATGATCAGCGCCGCAACCATCGCAAGGGGCATGGGGAGGCCCGCGTTGAAGAGGACCGCCATCATCACCGAGGTAAAGGCCACGATGGAGCCGACGGATATATCAATGTTGCCCAGGATGATCACCAGCATCATGGGGAGGACAATGAAGGCCTTGTCCAGGAAGTTCATGGGGCCGCTCAAAAAAGTAGTGGTGTTCAAATAATAGGGGGAAATAAAACTGTTTATGATATTAATGCCGATAAATATGAGTACCAGCAGCCATTCCCATTGAAAGAAAAACTTTTTCCAGTCCCAGGGCTTTTCAATGCTAATCGTTCGTTCGCTCATTACATGCCCCCCTTATATAACCCGTCTGCGTAAGGTAGTTCGATCATTGTTCCGCTTAATCAGCACATTGGTGATGATCGCCGCAAGAATAACAAAGCCCTGAATTGCCTGCTGCCAGAAGGGGGAAACGTTTATCAGGGGTAGGGCGTTGGCCAGGATGCCGAAGAGGATCACCCCCAGGACAAGGCCGAATACTTTGCCCCGCCCGCCGGAAACGCTTACCCCGCCTAAGACACAGGCGGCAATGACGTTCATCTCGTACCCCGACGCGGTGTCCCCCTGGGCGGAGGCGAATTTTGCAACCCACAGCACTCCTGCAAGGCCGGAAAGTGCGCCCATCAAAATATAGACCAGGGCGGTTAGCCGTCTTTTCGGTAAACCGGTGATTTCCGCCGCCTCCGGGTTTGAGCCCACCGCGTAGATCCGTCGGCCTGTTCGCGTAAAGTTTATAAAATAATAATAAACAATATAGGTGACAATGGCGATAACAATAAGATTGTTAATGCCAAGTATTTTTCCCGTGGCCAGTGCTTTAAATCCCGCCGACATCTGATACGCGCTGACCCATTGCCCGCCGCTTACCAGGAAAGTGCCGCCCCGGATAACATTCATAAGGCCCAATGTTGCGATGATGGGCAGAATGGAAAACCGGGCGATCAACACACCGATGACCAGCCCGATGACGGCGCCGATGACAACCCCTTCAAGGATCAGCAGCACCGGGGATATTGTTGTATGCACCCGCCCCGTCAAAGCGCATACCATGCCGGTAAAGGCCATGGTGGCTCCGATAGAAAGATCGATGCCACCGGTAAGGAGCACCATCATCATACCCACCGAAAGGATACTCAAAATTGCCGTATTGGTAAGGATGTTGTTGATATTGGGGAGGGTCAAAAATTCGTGGTTCCGGAACTGCACCAGGATACTAACCAGGAGTATGAAAAAAACCAGCCCCAGTTCCCGGAATTTTTCGCTGTATTTTGGTTTCTTGATTTCTGCCATACCTACTCCCGCATGGCGGCACGGAGGATTTTTTCCTGTGTGGCGTCCCTGGTCTCAAATGCCGCCGTAACCCTGCCGTCCCGCATCACCACAATGCGATTGCTCATGCCCAGCACCTCGGGCATCTCCGAAGAAACCATGATGATTCCGTATCCCATGGCAACTAAATCGTTCATGATAGTGTAGATAGCCGTCTTGGCCCCCACATCAACTCCCTTGGTCGGCTCATCCAGGATAATGACCTTCATATCAGCGGTGAGCAGTTTTGCTACAATAACCTTCTGCTGATTCCCCCCGGAAAGGGTGGAGACCTTATCATGAACGCTGACCGCCTTGACCGCCAGTTTTTCCGCCAGTTCTCCGGCGGTACTGTTTTCTTTGTTCCGGTTAAGAAACCCCTTATGAACAAATTTTTCCAACGCCGAAAGGGTAATGTTTTTTGCGATTTCCCAGCGCAGGACCAAGCCCTGTTTCAGCCGGTCCTCGGGGAGATACCCGATTCCTTCGGCAATAGATTTACTTACCGCGGTATGCTGCAAATCCTTTCCGCCAAGGGTGATGGTCCCCGAATCGTAGGGGGTGACGCCGTAAATCGCCTCACACACCTCGGTACGCCCCGCGCCCACCAGCCCCGTAAGGGCCAGGACTTCACCCTTGCGCACAGAAAAACTCACGTCCTTAAAAAAGCCCGTCCGGGAAAGGCCCTCCACCCGGAATATTTCTTCCCCCGGAACCGTATCCCGTTTGGGGAAAAACTGGACGATTTCCCTGCCCACCATGGCGAGTACCAGGGCATGTTCGTCCACATCTTTACTATTCCAGGTATTGATATACCTGCCGTCCCGAAATACCGTTACCCGGTCCGCCAGGCGGTACATATCCTCAAAGCGGTGGGAAATAAAAATAACCCCCACACCCTTCTGCTTTAATCCTTCGGTTATCCGGTAGAGATCCTCGCATTCCCGGCTTGAAAGGGGGGCGGTGGGTTCATCCATAATAATAATCCGGGCATTGGTAGAAAGGGCCTTGGCGATTTCCACGATCTGTTGTTGGGCCACCGACAGGGTTCCCATCACGGCGCGGCAGTCAAAGTTCGCGTCCAACTGCGAAAGAAGTTCCGCCGCCGCCTGGTTCATGGCCCGCCAGTCAATGCGTTTTACTGCGGAGACTACCTTTTCGTGGCCCATAAAAATATTTTCCGCCACCGACAGATCCGGGAAGCAGGTTACGTGCTGATAGATAGCCGCAATCCCCCGTGCCTGGGCGTCCAGCGGCCCGTTGATATCAACCGGTTTCCCGTCAAGCAGCAATTCCCCCGAGTCAGGCCGGTGCACCCCGGTAATAATTTTTATAAACGTGGATTTCCCCGCGCCGTTCTCCCCCATCAGTGCGTGGATCTCGCCGCTTTTTAAATCAAAGTGGACGTCATCCAGCGCCTTGACCCCGGGGAAGGACTTGGTGATATGCTGCATTTCCAGAATAGTTTCTAACATATTTTACAGACCTCAATGTTCAGCAACGTCGCCAGCTTTTCAATCTTATGCGCAATATGCCCGCGCCCAATGGCACAATGATGGGCCGGCCCCGCCTTGGACCAGCGGTTTACAAAGTCTCTGGCCGGAATGGGAAAATGATACCTGCTGTTGGTATTGCCAATTTCCAGAACCGGCCCCGGCACGGATTCCCCTTCGGCGCAGAGGAGGAAGGTCTTCCCCCCTTTTCCCTGCACCACCGACAGTAAGGTTACCGGCCCATGTTTCACGCTCATCTGTATGGAAAGGCCCTTCCCCGGTTTGCCGTGGTATATAGGCAGGGGAACCAGCCCTACTGCGCCTTCCGCCATTGCCGGATGGGCGGGACCGTCATGACCCCAGAGCACCACATCGGCGGGGAAATCCATGGCGTAGAATTCCGAGAAGGAACCCCCGGCGTCAAAACAATCCAGGATCTTCATGGCCATCACATTTTTTACTTCACACTCCCCCGCCACCGGCACATGATGGGCGGTAAGGATGGTGTTTCCGGCGATAACCGAGCTGACAATGTTTTCGTGATCATTGCCGTTAGCCCCTTCATAGAAGTAGGCCATGCCGCCAAGATCCTTGCACTCAATCAGCGCGTCCAGGGCGCAGGAAGTTTTTGCGGCCCGGTTAAGTTCATATTCTTCACATTCCGGCGCAATGGCAAATTCGGCGGCAAACTGTTTCCGTTTTTCTGCGATGTGTTCCGGCCCCACCGCATCCCAAAGGGTTTTCAAATAATCCATTTCCAGGATCTCAAAATGGCTCCCAAACACTGCGGCCAGGGCGGTAACATCGGTATACACATCCAGCATACCGCAGTAATAGTGTCCTAGAATCCCTATCCGGGTATTCCGCAGTTCGGCGCGAACCCGCACCGCATCGTGCCAGGCGGCAATCTCTTCCCAGGATTGTTCTTCATCAAGCCAGCCCGTAACGATATCGTATTGTATCCCCGCATTATTGAAGACATTGGCAATTTCCGGCACCGAACAGGCCTGGCAATGGGCAAGCCACTCCCCGGTCATGGTCCCCCGGTCTCCCAGGGCATTGAAGGACGCATAATCAATGGCCGGCGTGGGCTGGAGGTTCAGGATGATAACCGGGGCCTTGACCCCCTGGGCCACCGGCAACACCGTATGGGACAGGGCGTAGGTTGAAATGTAGAGAAACACCGCATCCACCCGGTTTTCCCGAAACAGTTCCGCGGTACGGCGGGCCTTTTCGGGATTATCCACCAGGCCCGCATCGACCAACTCCGAACCGCAGTTCCGGAGCTTCTCCGCGATACGCGCCTGGTACCCCAGAAGCCGCTCTTTCAAGCCCTTAAACTGAGCCCAATACGTATCCAGTCCGATGCCCATAAGGCCAACACGGAAAGCCGCCTGCTTCATTCGATAATGGTAAACCCGGATCTTCCTGCCGTATATGGACTATTCTCTTGCGATTATGGAAAAAACTATTTATTATATTCTATAATATGTGCGCAGATGCCGGCAAAAAAAATGAACCCAGGGCTTCCTTCCTTCATTACCTTCCCTATAGCGCGGAGGATGAACGGTTTGGGATGGTATGCACCACCGCGGGCTCCTGCGACATCCCGCCACATACGGTCTATCCCCCCCGGATAAAGGATCACCCCATCATTTTCCGGCAGGTGGCGGTGGGCCGGGTCCTGCCGGAGTTCCAGATTGTATACATTACCAAGGGGCAGGGCGCCCTTACGGTGGAGGATACCGACTATACCCTCAGCCCGGGCTCCCTGTTCCTGCTCCTCCCGGGGGTAAAGCACCGGTACAAGCCGGCATACGAAGTAGGCTGGCAGGAACACTGGGTCGGCTTTTGCGGCGATTATTTTACCCGGCTCCTCCGGGAAAACATCCTGTCCAGGGAGCACGTCGTTTTCAAAATGGGCCTCCAGGATTATATCCTGTCCTATTTTAACCGTATTTTTGATGAAATCCGTGCTCAGCAACCCCTCTACCAACTCCGGGCCTGTACCCAGATCTTTTCGCTGCTCGGGGAAATGCTGGTCTACGAACGTCGGAAAGAACAACCCGGCTCGTATCAAAAAATCGTGGAACACGCCAAGTACCTCATGGAATCGAATGTGTACGGCGCCATTAATCTTTCAACTATTTCCGAACAGATAGGGATCAGCATCTCCCGGCTCCACGAGATTTTCAAAACCTATACCGCCATGACCCCCTATCAATATTACATACAGATCAAAATTCACAAGGCGGAAAACCTTCTGGAGCAGGACATCTCCGTCAAGGAAGCCGCCTACCGCCTTGGATTTGAGGACCAGTCCTATTTTTCCCGGCTGTTTAAGAAAAAAACCGGGATTGCGCCATCGGAGTGGAAAAAGTATTTGTATAGGTGAGTTACGCGAAAAATCATACCCCCGGCGCCAGGCGCCTCAGCAATTCTCATTTTAACCGCCTTGGGGCCCGTTGAGGATGAAGGCAATGAAAGCGTCCCAGTCATCAAAAACAAAATACTCAAGAACAACCCTGAGTTTGTTGAAAAACTCATCTCTTCGGCCGGCCTTGGCCCGGGCGTTTATATAATCCTCGTGGGTCAGCGCCTCAATGCCGTGTGTCAAAAACGCGAGCAGGTTCAAAAGGCAAAAAATCTCGCTTGCATGGCTGTTTCCGTGCCCAA
>BNUY01000046.1 GCA_025997715.1 Spirochaetia bacterium | reverse complement strand
CCCCCCGTATCGACCTGAAAACAAACCCCCTCTACGAAGATACCGAGTTAGCCATGCTGGACACCCACTACTACGGCGGCATAAAACACTACCAGTGGCTCACCATCCCCCTGGCTATGCACGGCACGGTGATTGGTCAGGATGGGGTAGTGCGGGAAATATGTATCGGGGAGGATGAGGACGACCCGGTATTCTGCATCACCGACCTGCTGCCCCACCTTGCCCAGGAACAGATGGCGAAAAAGGCCTCGGAATTCGTTAACGGCGAGGGGCTGGACATTCTGGCAGGGTCCCGGCCCTACAAAGACCCCAAGGCCAAGGACAAGGTGAAGCTCCGGCTGCTCAGCATCCTTTACGAAAAATACGGCATCCGGGAAGAAGACTTTGCCGGCGCGGAGCTTGAGTTTGTCCCCGCCCACAAAGCCCGTGACCTGGGTTTTGACCGCAGCATGATAGGCGGCTACGGCCATGACGACCGTTGCTGCGCCTTTGCCGCTCTCCGGGGCACCCTGAGTTTTGCCAAAGAAACCCCCGAAAAGACCGTGGTTTGCCTCCTCACCGACAAGGAAGAGATAGGCTCCATGGGGAACACCGGCGCGCAGTCCCGGCTCTTCGAAAATTTCGCGGCCTACCTGGGTTCAAAAACCCTTGACGGCTATTCCAACATAAGCCTGCGCCAGGCCTTGAGCAAATCCGCCATGCTCTCCGCGGATGTAAACTCCGCCTTTGACCCCAACTACGATTCGGTATACGACAAAAAGACCGCCTCCTACTTAGGTAAGGGTATCGTGCTGTCTAAAGCCACCGGCAGCCGCGGCAAGGTCGGCGGCAGTGAGGCTAACGCCGAATTCTGCCAGCAGGTGCAGGTCATCCTCAACCGCAGCAAGGTCCGATGGCAGTTCGGCGCCCTGGGTAAGGTGGATAAAGGCGGCGGCGGAACCATCGCCCAGTATGTGGCCGGCCTGGGGGTAGAAGTCCTGGACTGCGGTATTCCGGTACTCTCCATGCATTCACCCTTCGAGGTGATCAGCAAGATAGACCTCTACACCACCTATAAGGGGTATATTGCGTTTTTGCGGGACGCCTAATGATCACCATTACTGATATTGCGAAGCGGGCCGGGGTTTCCATATCCACCGTTTCCAATGTTATCAATAAAAACAAATATGTCAGTGATGAGCTGGCCGAACGGGTTATCGCGGTGGTAAAGGAAATGGAATATACCGCCAATCCCATTGCCCGGAAGATGAAATTTAAGCACACTAAAACTATCGGACCGGTTTGCTATAAAGGCTATTTTTATGTATACTCCATACAAGAGGGTACCAGATGATCACAACGTCAAAAGAAGAGCCAATGACCTTTGAGCAGATCCGGGAGATGTTCCAGGATATAGGCCGGAAACAGGAGGAGACGGACCGGGGCTTCCAGGAGACGAAAAAACTGCTTGACCGGGTAACGGCGAATATGGGCGGTTTGAACAATACCCTGGGGGAACTGGTGGAAAACCTTATTGCGGCCCGGTTATGGGAAAAGTTTGACGCCTATCCGTATAACCTGAAGCAGGCATACCAGCGTATGCCGGTGTATGAGGGGCATACCAGCCGCGTTCTTACCGACATAGATATTCTGCTTGCAAACGGCGAATACGCCATGGCGGTGGAGGTCAAAGCCCACTTGGATAGAAAGGACGATGTTGACCATCACCGTAAGCGGATGGAACTGATACGGAAATACCCGCCCGCCCAGTGTGTTGGTAGAAAACTGCTTGGGGCAATGGCCGGCGGATCGGTTGACCCGGATATACAGGCCTACGCCCAAGAGGCCGGTTTTTTTGTGTTGGAACTGACCGGGGAAAACGTAGCGCTTGCCGAATGTCCCGCCGGATTTAAGCCGGGGGAATGGTAATATGCCCCAACACGGACAAAAGAAAGGATAAGAAAGCAGGAGTCCGAGGGTGGAAAAGTGGTTAATCCTTATTTTGGAACCGGCTCAATGGTAAAAGTTTTATTTGACAGAAAAAGGGTATGCAGGTAAACTAACATACGGTTCTGAGCCCACACGGAAAAATGGGTTTCCTACGCCAACGACTACTTCGGCGCCGTGCCCGCAGAATTACTGTAAAGGAACGCAATGGAACGGTTTGTACTTGGCATTGATAACGGCGGTACGGTTATAAAAGCGGCGCTCTTTACCCTCGATGGTAAGGAACTTGCCGTTGCCTCCCGTCAAACCCTGGTGCTTACCCCCCGTCCGGGTTATACCGAGCGGGATATGGAAGACCTGTGGGACCAAAACTGCGCCTGTATCAAGCAGGTACTTGCCGACTCCGGCGCCGCCCCCTCGGCCATCGCGGGGGTGGCGGTATGCGGCCACGGTAAGGGCCTCTATGCCTGGGGGAAGGACGAGAAGCCCGCCTATAAGGGCATTATCTCCACGGACAACCGGGCTTGGCAATATCCGGAAAAATGGAAGCGGGAGGGAACCTTTGACGCCCTCTATCCCCGGCTCTGCCAGCAGATCATGGCCTGCCAGCCCGTTTCAATCCTGGCATGGATGAAGGAGCATGACCCCAAAGCCTACAATTCCATCCGCTGGGCTTTTTCGGTAACCGACTATATCCGGTTCCGCCTGACCGGCGAAGCCTTTAGCGAGGCTACCAACATATCCGGTTCCGGCATGATGAATGTCCGGGATGCCCGGATTGACCGGGACATGCTTGCCGGCCTGGGGATTGAAGAAGCCTATGACATGATACCGCCCCTGCGGTATTCCAGTGAAACTTGCGGCGCTATAACGGCGGAAACCGCGCAGCGTACCGGCCTTGCCGCGGGAACCCCCGTGGCGGGTGGTATGTTTGATATCGACTCCTGTGCCATCGCCATGTCGGTGACCAAGCCAGAGTATCTTTGTACCATTACCGGCACCTGGAGCATCAACGAATTTATAGCTTCCGCCCCCATCACCGGGACCTGTGTGGCCATGAATTCCCTCTATGCTATGCCGGGTTTCTACCTTCTGGAAGAATCCAGTTCCACCGGGGCGGGCAATTTAGAGTGGGTTATTCAGAATTGTCTGCAAAATGAGCCGGTCCCTGCGGGGAAGAAACTGTACGGCCACCTGGATGAAATGGTGGCAAACATTCCGGTGGATTCCTGCGACGTCTATTTTCTGCCCTTCCTTCACGGCTCAAACCGCCATCCCCTGGCAAAGGCAAGTTTTATCGGGCTGACCAGTTTCCACACCAAGGCCCACATGCTGCGGTCCGTCTATGAGGGGGTGGTCTTTTCCGCGAAAAGCCATATCGACAAGCTCCTTTCGGTGCGGAAGCCCCCCGAGGCTATCCGTATGGCAGGGGGCGCGGCGAATTCCCGGCTCTGGGTTCAGATGTTCGCGGATATTTTGGAATTGCCCATTGAAACCGTCACCGGGGTTAAGGAGCTTGGCGCCCTGGGTTGCGCCATGGCCGCCGCAATATCCGCCGGGGTGTACCGGGACTATGAGGAAGCCGCCAAGGCCATGGTCCGGATCTCCGCGCCGGTTTTCCCGGATAAAAAAGCCGCCGCCCTCTACCGCCCAAAGTACGAGAAATACACCGCGGTTTGCGAGGCCCTTGATACGGTTTGGCGCCGGTTTGAAGTGTGAGGGAGTTGTTATGCTGGAAGCGTTAAAACAGGCCGTTTGTGAGGCCAACCTGCTCTTGCCCCGGTACGGTCTGGTAACCTTTACCTGGGGGAATGTTTCCGCCATAGATCGTAAAGCGGGACTCGTGGTAATAAAGCCCTCGGGGGTTGAATATGATAAACTGAGCCCCGATGACATGGTGGTGGTGGATCTTTCGGGGAAAAAGGTGGAGGGGAAGCTGAACCCTTCCTCGGATACCGATACCCACGTAGAATTGTATAAGGCCTTTCCAAATATCGGCGGGGTAGTGCATACCCACAGCCGCTGGGCGACGATCTTTGCCCAGGCCGGAGCCGGGGTGCCCGCCTTTGGGACCACCCAGGCGGATTACTTCTATGGTGAAATCCCCTGCACCCGGAAAATGACCCCCGCGGAAATTCATGGGGACTATGAGCGGGAAACCGGGACGGTCATCGTGGAAACCTTTACGGGGAAAATCGACCCCGACACGGTTCCTGCGGTACTGGTTCACAGCCACGGTCCCTTTACCTGGGGCAAGGATGCGGCGGAAGCGGTCCATAACGCCGTGGTATTGGAAGAAGTGGCCATGATGGCCTGGCATGTCCGCACGCTGAATGTCGCCATGCCCCCCATGCAGCGGGAACTCCTGGACAAACATTATCTCCGCAAACACGGCCCCGGCGCTTATTACGGTCAAGGGGTAAAATGAAACCATACCGCCTGGGGCTCTACGAAAAAAGTATGCCCAACACCCTGAGCCTGTGCCAAAAGCTGGCAGAAACAAAGGCCGGGGGCTTTGATTACCTGGAACTTTCGGTGGATGAAACCGAAGAAAAACTGGCCCGCCTGGATTGGGGCGATGCGGAAATCAGTGCCCTGCGCCGGGCCATGGAAGAAACCGGCGTCCCCATCCATTCGATCTGCCTGAGCGGCCACCGCCGTTTCCCCCTGGGGGACCCGGACCCGGCGGTTCGGCAAAAAAGCCTTGCCATAATGGAGGGCGCTCTTGCCCTGGCGTCCCGGCTGGGGGTACGCATTATCCAGCTTGCGGGTTATGATGTGTATTATAAGAGCGGGGATGCCGCCACCCGGAAACTTTTCGGTGAAAACTTGACGCTGTCCGTATCCATGGCTGCCCGGGAAGGGGTCATTTTAGCCTTTGAGACCATGGAAACCCCCTTTATGGATACCGTGGAAAAGGCGGTTTTTTGGGTCAATCAGATCAATTCCCCCTATTTGCAGGTCTATCCCGATTCGGGCAACCTCACCAACGCCGCCCTTATCTACGGGACCCGCTCTGTTTCCGCGGACCTGGAAACCGGCCGGGGGCATCTGGCGGCCCTGCATCTCAAGGAGACCAGACCCGGCATCTACCGGGAAGTGCCCTACGGTACCGGGCATGTGGATTTTCCGGCGGCGGCGGGTACCGCCCTGGCCCTCGGGGTGCGGATGTTTGTGGGCGAATTCTGGCACACCGGGGAGCACAATTGGCGGGAAATACTAAAGGAAAATAACCGTTTTTTGCGGAATGTCCTGGACACCGCCGCGAATTGCTAAAATACTCCATACAGGCAGGCTATCTTATGCTTACAGCAAAAATCACCCCCTCCATGATGTGCGCGGATCTCCTTCATTTGGGGGAAACCATCCGCACCTTTGAGGAAAACCGAGTCCCTTATCTGCACATGGATGTTATGGACGGCTCCTTTGTACCCAACTTTATGCTGGGTACCGATACCATACGCCAAATCCGCAGGGCTTCATCCATCCCGCTGGACATTCACCTGATGATAGAGGACCCCGGCGACAAGCTCGAATGGTTTGAACCCCAAAAGGGCGAGTATATTTCGGTTCATGCGGAAACCACCCGGCACCTGCAGCGGGTTCTGGCCCGGATTCGCAGCTTAGGGGCCAAGCCCATGGCGGCCGTAAATCCTGCCACCCCCCTTTCCATGGTAGAGGAGGTCTTTCCCGATGTGGACGCAATCCTCGTGATGACCGTTAACCCCGGTTATGCGGGGCAGAAATTGGTCCCCCAAACCCTGGAAAAGATTAAGCGCCTCCGGACCCTCCTGGACGAGCGGGGTTTCCCGGAGGTGGAGATCGAGGTGGACGGGAATGTAACCCTGGAGAATGCACTAAAAATGCGCGCCGCCGGGGCCAATATCTTTGTGGCCGGGACGTCCCTCATCTTCCGCCCGGGCCGTATGGAAGATCATATCAGGCAATTTTACGAACAGGTTCGGTAGTACCCCTTACTTCCAGGGATTCACCACGACCCGCATACCCAGATGGCCTTCGGCGGTTGCGATGGCTTCCTTTATGTCCTTCAGGGGGAAATGGTGGGAAATATAGGGCTTGATATCGGGTCGTCCCGCGGCGATAAGGTCAATGGCCTGTTGGTGGTGCCGGGGAAGGGACCCGTGGGCGCCCAGGACAAATAATTCCTTGTAGTGGATGATATTGGTATCCAGGGTTACGGTGCTGCCGGCGGGCAGTCCGCCGAAGAAATTGATCCGGGCCCGGTTCTTCGCCATTTTGAGGGCATCCACATGGGCTTGGGGCGAGGGGTTCGCGGTAAAGATTACATCCGCACCCAGACCGCCGGTTTCTTCCAGGATACGCTTTATGGGGTCCTCTTCGGAGGAACAAATATAGGTATCGGCGTGGAACTTCCTGGCCCCCTCCAGCCGCGGGCGGGAACGCTGGACCACAATAACCTTAGCGGCGCCGGACATATAGGCGATGGGGATGATCATACAGCCGATGGGTCCCGCGCCGACGATGACCACCGTATCCCCCAGGCGGATATTGGTTAACTCCACCGCGTTGAGTACGCAGGCCAGGGGTTCCGCCAGGGCAGCTTCGTCGTAGCTCATGGAATCGGGAATCCTGTGTACCGGCCCGTAGTTGACGACAGTCTTGTTGAGCAGCACATACTCGGCAAAGCTCCCCGCAAACTGGTAGCCCATGGCATAGTTGATCTGACAGTTGTTACCGATCCCCGCCTCGCAGAAAACACATTCCCCGCAGGGAACATCCGCCCCCAGGGCCACCCGGTCGCCTTTCTTGAACCTGGTGACATTGGCGCCGACCTCCACCACATCCCCCGATGATTCATGCCCCAGGATTTGCGGGGGCTTTACCCGGGAATTGCCGTGGTGGAAGATACGGATGTCTGATCCGCAAATCGCGCAGGATTGCACCTTTACCAACACACTGTCCGCATCCGGTTTTGGGGTGGGAACCTCCCGGACTTCAATCTGATCCTTGTCAAGATATACAGCCGCTTTCATTGTACGCTCCTTATTTAGTAACAAACATAATCTTTACCGAAAATTCTTTGCGCTGCCGGGCAAGATCAAAAGCCTTGCCGCAGTCCGCCAGGCTGAACCGGTGGGTGATAAGCTCTTCCAGTTTCAGCACTCCATTATCCATACATTGGATAGCCAGCCGCCAGTCGTTGCGGGCGTCATTGTAACTGGAGTTCCAGGTGCCCCGGAGGCTAAGCTGTTTCCGTAAAATTTCCCAGTAGGCTTTTTGGGGTATTTCCATATTTTTCGCCGGATTCCCCATGAGTACCACCTTCCCGAAGGTTTTTGCGGCATTGAGGCAGCCCGCCAGGGTCGCGGAGACTCCCGCCGCTTCCAGGACCACATCGGCGCCCCGTCCCCCGGTGATCCCCCGTATGTATTCCGCAGCGTCCACAGTTTTGCTGTCCACCGTATGGGTAAACCCCAGTTTCCGGGCAAAGGCCAGCTTTGTGTCGTCCACATCTATCAGCGCCACCTGTCCCGCACCCCAGCCCTGGGCAATCTGAGCCGCCAGGAGGCCGATGGTACCGGCGCCGAAGATTGCCACCGTATCCCCCAAAACAATCCCCGCCTGGGACAGGGCGTGGATGCTCACCGCGCAGGGTTCGCACATGGCGGCGTGTTCATAGGGCACTCCGTCGGGCACCGGTACCAGGTTCCATTTTTTTACCGCCAGGTATTCCGCAAAGCCGCCGTCCCGCCGAGAACCGTAGTAATCGTAATCATGACACTGAGGGTATTCGCCGATTTGGCAGGCCTCGCAGCGCCCGCAGGGAAGCAGGGGGAACACAGCGGCTTTTTTCCCCACCAGTTCCTTGTCCTCGGGATGGGCGTCAACAATCAGCCCCGCAAATTCGTGGCCGGGGATGGTAGGGAAATGGTAGGTCCCCTTCTCAAATACCCGGGGAATATCGGAGCCGCAGATGCCCGCCGCTTTTACCTGCAGCAATACTTCATCCGGCCCGATTTTTGGCGCCGACACATCTTCGTATCGTAAATCGCCGATTCTGTGGAGGTTACAGGCCTTCATCGTATCTTTCATATAAAAATCCTTTTTTGTTATTCCGGAATAAGGGGCCGGAAATAATCCACGCTATCCTTCAAATCCTGGATAATGCGGAAATCCGTGTCCCAATGCTCCCGGTGGGAGATTTCAAAGGCAAAGAGGGCGTCGGTACAGCCCGCTTTTTTGACGGTTTCCATCACCCGCTCCCGGGTAATAATGCCGGTCTTGTTGGCCTCCTCGGTAAAGGGGGCGTGGTTTGATTTATGCAGCACCGTTTGCTGAAGGTGTATGACCGGGGAATCCGCCGCCAACTGTTCTATCCAGGGATAGGGGTCCCGCTCCGAAGGGTGGGGCGCATGGCCCACATCGAGGCATACCTTCAGGGGAATCCCGGCATGGGCATTGACCCGGGCCATCAGGTCCCTGGTTTCTTCAATAGTATTGGCCATCTCCCGGGGTACGCTCATGGGCTCAAAGATCAAGCTATCGTAGCCTGTTTCCCTGGCGTAGAAGGTCAGTTCCTGCCAGCCCCGGACACCCTCATCCAGGATATACTTCCGCTTATCGGCGTCGTCATAGGTGTCGAAGGTCATGATGCCGAAGTGGGACCCGGCGTTTTTCGCGCCCAAGCGCCGCCCGATATCGAGGAACTTTTTGAACCAGGCCAGCCAAAACTTTCGGGCCTCCGCATCGGGGTTCATCAGATGGTTTACCCGGGTAAAGGAACTGGTAAAGAGGCTTTCCACGACAATATCGTACTGTTTAGCCGCTTTCGTGATACGGTTGAGCTGATTCTCGACATAGTCCGGCGGCCAAAAGGGGTTTAAGAGGTCCGCCACAAACTGTACGTACCGCAGCCCCAGATTTTCCCGCACCACCTTTGTCCAAACTTCAGGTTCAATATACTTGTTGATAGCAAACCCTAAATTAATGCCTAAACGGTAGCTCATAATTTCTCCTTGCAGAATCGATCAGTACCATGTATAGTAATCTACGATTACACAAGAGTATGCAGAGTAGTGGAAGGAATTGCAAGCGGGTTGGAAAAAAAACAATGAACAAGCAATAACGGCATAATTGTGCAAAAACGATCAGGAGTATTCACTATGTTTGCACTATTCAAATAGTCCAGTCGGCTAAATTCAGATTGTCAATATTCTTAAAATGATCTGTATTGTTTGTTACCAAGGTAAAACCATGTCGAATACAGTGGGCAGCGATAAGAAGATCTGAGTCCTCAATAAGCAGCCCTATAGCTTTTAACTTGGCATAAAGATTAGCCGCTGTTTCCAGAGTATCAAGATCAATTTTTTTTATTCCGCAAGTTTTAAATAGCTTACTAAAGGAAGCACTTTTTGTGGTTGCACTGGATGATATTAGTCCACGCCGAATTTCATAATAAACAATTGGAGGAATAACAACAGTATTACCTGCTTTAAGTTCGGTTTTTTGTTTATTGGTAACCTTTTTATCATTTTTTAAGAGGTATGATACTATATTAGTGTCCAATGCAAATGTTGTCATAGATCCGCTGTTCTTGAGATGTTAAAGCGAGGAAATTCATCAGGAATTTCTTCATCGCTTGACTCGATAGCCTCAAAGAATTCTTCCCAAGCTTTTGTTTGCTCATTAATTTTTTGTGCTTCATCATCCAATATAGTGACAATAGCCTTTTTACGCCCCAATAAGCTTACCGGTTCATCGGGAGTAAATTTTCCTGCTTCAAAATACCCCTGGAATGTTAATAGCATGGTCTGGCCCTCCTATACACACTTATAGTATAAATCTTCCGTTCATTCACCGTCAAGGCTTTCAGCCCCCCAAATCCTGTTTGCAAATTAACCAGCCTTTACTATTGCGTTTTTGGGTATTTTAGCCGATACTTAAAGTATGGAAATAGAAAACGTATCTACGGCTATGTCTCAGGACAAGGTTCAACAGGAAGCGGCGGTAAAGGTTCAGCGTATGGCTATGGAGAATGCCGATGTCCAGGCCGCTGAGCTTGCCAAGCTGCTTGCATCCGCGGAAGTTGTTACCGATACCAATGTCGGCAACAATGTGGACCTTTTGAGCTAACCTTGGTAATGAAGAAGATAAACCACGAACCGCACGAATTACACGAATGAGACCCTCTATATCCCTCTTTTATTCGTGCTTTTTGTGTTATTCGTGGTTAATTATTCTTTTGCCCTGGTAGACATGGACTAAATTGTGTATATACTAGCCCATACCGCTCCCCCCAGTTCCCCCGCCGGTCCGTTGCGTCCTGGTCCCCCTCGCCCCGTACCGCAAGGGCCTCTTTCAGGAGCTTGAGGTATTCCTTCCTGCTGATTTCTTCACCCCCCAGGCTTTCCAGGTGATCCGTGTGGACCTGGCAGTCGATAAAGGAAACCCCATCCGCAAAAAGGGTTTTCGCCAGCTGTAGGAAAGCCGCCTTGGATGCGTTGGGACTCCGGGCAAACATGGATTCCCCGATAAAAGCGTTCCCCAGCCGCACCCCGTAACAGCCTCCGGCAAGTTCCCCATCCCGGTAACTTTCCGCCGAGTGAGCCCAGCCCAGCCGGTGCAGTTCCCCATAGGCGGCGATGATATCTTCGGTGATCCAGGTTCCCCCCTGGCCGGGACGGTCTATTGTTCCGCAGCCCCGGATCACGCCGGTAAAATCCCGGTCCAGGGCAAAGGTGAATATCTCCTGCCTGAGAATCTTCTCCATGGAAGCAGAAACGTGGAGTTTTTCCGGGAATATGACAAACCGTGGGTCCGGGGATTGCCAAAGTATGGGGTCTTCCTGGTTGTACCAGGGGAAAAGCCCCTGTTCATAGGCGGAAAGGAGCATCCCCGGTGAGAGATTGCCCCCAATGGCTATGACCCAGTCCGGGCTTTCCTCCGGGGGAGGAAAGTCAAACCGGTGGTATTCGGTGAGATAGGGGAATTGGGGATCCGGGCCTGGACGGAGCCGCATGGGATAAGGCTCTACGCCTCCGCTGGTGCCAGTGCTTCCGCCGAACTGCGTACCTCAATGTGGTAGTCCCCGTCCTGCCAGTCCGCATAGGCGCTGCCCCCTGCACTAAGGCTGCCGAAGAGAACCTCGTCCACAAAGAATGCCTTGATCTTGTCTTCGATGAGGCGGCCTACGTTACGGGCGCCGAATTCCTGGCTGTAGCCTTCCATTGCAAGTTGATCCACACAGGCGTCGCTTATTTCCAGGCTGACCTTCTTTTCCGCCAGTTGGGCGACAAAGAGGTCCAGTTCTTTGCGAACGATGGAGCACATGATCTCCTTGGAAAGGTGGCCGAACCGGATCACCGCGTCCAGGCGGTTGCGGAATTCCGGGGTAAAGATGCGTTCCACCGCGCTGTCCACCTCCGCATCCCCGGCAACCCGCTCCCCGAACCCGATAAGGCTCTTCCCGATTTCCCGGGCCCCGGCGTTGCTGGTCATGATGAAGACCACGTTGCGGAAATCCGCCTTCCGGCCGTTGTTGTCGGTCAGGGTGGCGTAGTCCATGATCTGGAGCAGGATGTTGTAGACATCCGGGTGGGCCTTTTCGATTTCGTCCATGAGAACCACGCTGTGGGGCTGTTTCCGGATGGCGTCCGTGAGGAGGCCCCCTTCCTCATAACCCACATAGCCCGGGGGTGAACCAATGAGCCGGGACACGGTGTGCTTTTCCTGGTATTCGCTCATGTCGAAACGGTGCATGGGCACCCCAAGAATGTCCGCCAATTGCCGGGCCAATTCGGTTTTGCCGACCCCGGTGGGGCCCACAAAGAGGAAGTTTGCCACCGGCTTGTTGTCCGCCCGGAAACCCGCCCGGGAACGCTTGACCGCCTTTACCGCCGCCAGAATCGCCGCGTCCTGACCGAAAATCCGCGCCCGGAGCTTGTCCTCCAGGAACCGGAGCTTGTCCTTTTCACTTTCCCCCACCGACCGTTCAGGGATGCGGGCTATCTTGGCAACCACGGTTTCGATGAGCTTGAGGCCGATGTCTATGGGAAATTCCGCCGATTCCGGTGAGGGCTGTTTCGCCGAGAAATGATCCGCCGACGGGCTTTCCACCCCGTCCTCCGGGTTGCCGCCGCCATCCGCCGCCTTGTTCTTGAAAGCTTCAATCCGGGCAAATGCCCCCGCCTCGTCAATCACGTCGATGGCCTTGTCCGGGAGACGGCGCTCGGTGATGAATTGGGCGGAAAGCCGTACCGCGCTTTCTACCGCCTCATCGTTGTACCGAACCTTATGGTAGTCCTCGTATTTGGACTTGAGGCCATTGAGGATGGTGATGGCGTCCTCCTGGCTGGGCTCGTCGATGTCAATTTTCTGGAAACGCCGGGACAGGGCACGGTCCTTGTCAAAGAATTTACTGTATTCCTCATGGGTGGTGGAGCCGATGCAGCGGAGTTTCCCCGATGCAAGAACGGGCTTGAGGAGGTTGGAAGCGTCCAGGGCGCTGCCCGAAACGGAACCGGCCCCAATGATGGTGTGGATCTCGTCAATAAAGAGGATGGCCTTCTCTTTTTTCAGGATTTCTTCTATAACCCGCTTGATCCGTTCCTCAAAATCCCCCCGGTACTTGGTGCCTGCCACCAGTGCGCCCATGTCCAAAGAATAGATAGAAAAGTCCTTGAGGGTAGGGGGGACATCCCCCGCAACGATTTTTTGGGCCAGCCCTTCGGTGATGGCGGTTTTACCCACCCCGGAGTCCCCCACATGGACGGGGTTGTTTTTAAGGCGGCGGCAGAGGACCTGCACGGTGCGGTCCAACTCAAGCTGACGGCCGATTACCGGCTCCAGTTTGCCGAGCCGGGCTAAGGCGGTGAGTTCCGTGGCGAACCGTTCCAGGGCGCTTTTCTTGTTGGGCCTGGTCCGCTGGGCGGTTTCCACGGGTTCCCCTTCCTCGGGAAAACCGCCGGGGCCGCCTTCGCCCTCGGGGACGTTGGAGCCCATCCGGTTATACCGGGAATAGCTCTGGGAAAAGTTGAAGGGCCCCTCGTTCTCGTCCTCGAATTCATGGGAAAGGCTTTCCAGGAGTTCCAGACGGTTCTTTATCCCCGATTTGCGGAGGTAATAGGCGCAATAGTTCCGTTCCTCGTCGTAGAGGGACACCAGAATATCGGCGATGCCCAGGGTCTGCTTCTGGGACGACTGGCTTTGGAGGACCGCCCGTTCCAGGACGCTCTGGAAACCCACGGTCTGGGTGGGCTCGGTATTGTCCTGGGTGGGAACCTGCTTGACAAAATAGTCCTCCATCCCGAGTTTAAGCTCTCCCAGGTTGGCTCCGCTGGCAACAAGAATACTCTGGACCTCGTTAAAGGACAGAGCCGCGTAGAGAACATGCTCAGGGGTCAGGTACTCGTGGTTACGTACCTTGGCCTCATTATAAGCGGCATTGATTATCGCCTGTACATGGCGGCTGATTTTCATTATTCACCCCTCCCCATAAGTATACTCAATTTGTCAGTTTTTTTCCACTACACAACGCAGGGGAAATTCGTTCTGCCGGGCCATGGCATGGACTTGCTCCGCCTTGGTCTGGGCTATGTCCCAGGGATAAATCCCCGCAACGCCCCGTCCCCTCCGGTGAATGTCCATCATGACGCGGTTCGATTCCGCCTCGCTTTTGCGGAAGACAAACATCAAAATCTCCACCACGAAGTCCATGGTGGTATAGTTATCGTTCAGCAAAACGACCCGGAAATTCTCCGGTTCTACCAGTTTGTGTTTCCGTTTTACGGTCGGAGCCGCTTCATTTCCTGCAAACCAAGGCATGATAATAAAGGATAGTGTATAAAGAGAGGTAGTGCAATATGGCCGGAAAAAGATATACGTGAAAACCGGCCACCCCTAATACCAGTTGTGGTTTACCTATAATCTTTGGTTAATAAGATTCGCCTGATACCCCGCCCCGAACCCATTGTCGATATTCACCACCGAGATCCCCGGCGCGCAGGAGGTGAGCATCCCCAGTAACGCGGAAAGCCCGCCGAATGCCGCGCCGTACCCTACGCTGGTGGGCACCGCGATGACCGGCGCGGACACCTGCCCGGCGATAACCCCTGCCAATGCGCCCTCCATCCCCGCCACCGCCACCACTACCCGGGCTTTCCGGATATCCGGCAGGCGTTTGAAGAGCCGGTGTATCCCCGCAATCCCCACATCGCAGATCAGTTCTACGTTGCTGCCCAGGAATTCTGCGGACAGCGCCGCTTCCCGGGCGATGGGCAGGTCCGAGGTACCCGCGGCTACCACCGCCACCAGCCCCTTCCGGTCTGTCTTGGCCAGGACGCTGCCCACGGTAAGTATCCGGGAACCGGTGTCGTACTCCGCCTCGCTGAAGCGCCGCAGTATCCTATCCGCCAGAACCTCCCCGGCCTTAGTTCCCAGTACCGGCAGTCCCGCATCCCGCATCCTTACAATGATGGCCTCCGCCTGATCCGCAGTTTTCCCGGCGCAGAACACCACCTCGGGGTAGCCGGTACGTTTATCCCGGTCACTGTCTATGACGGCAAAGTCCAAAGAACCTTGGTTCTCATTTTCCGGCAAATCCATCGTTGATAATCCTTTCCGCTTCTTCCAGCGGGATCCCCCGTTCCCGTGCAAGCCGGGCGCGGTCTTCAAATTCGATTTTTGAACGCAGTTTTTCTGCGCCGTAATACACCGTTTTTCTCCGTGTCTCTCCGTAATCCGCGTCCAGCCGTTCCTCCTCCCTTCGCAGGGAAAGCCGCCGTACCGTGGTTTCCCGAAAGCCGATGGTAGTGGACCTCCGGAACAGGGTTTCCCGGAGCGCATTGAGTTTTTCCGCCCCGGTTAAAACCGAAACGATGGTCCCCGGCCGGGACTTCTTCATCACGCAGGGGGTAAAGGTAAGATCCAGGGCGCCTGCGGCAAAGAGGCTCTCCATGAGGAAGCCCAGGGCTTCACCGCTCATGTCGTCGATGTTGGCCTCCATGAGGATTAGTTCCTCGGTTTGCCAGGGGGCTTCAGTTTCCGTGCTCGCAGCATTACTTTCCTCCCGCCAGGAAATGCGGAGCAGGTTGGGCTTATCCATCTTCCGGGTTCCGATGCCGTATCCGGTTTTGATTTCCCGGAAACTGCCGCCGCTGATAAATTCATCCACGCAGGAAGCGAGGATCGCGGCGCCGGTGGGGGTGGTCATTTCCTTAGGGAAGCCCCCGGTCCTAACCGGCATGCCACGGGTTAGTATTACGGTGGCCGGGGCAGGGACGGGCAAAATCCCGTGGGCGCAACGGACCATGCCGCCCCCCAGTTCGACTTCCGAACAGGTGATGCGATCCGGTTTCAATAGGTCCAGGCAGACGGCGGCCCCCACAATATCAATGATCGAATCCATGGCCCCAACTTCGTGGAAAGCCACATCCTCCTCCGCCATTCCGTGCACCTGGGCCTCCGCGCAGGCGATACGGGCAAAAATATCCAGGGCTCGGCGCTTCGCCCCTTCACTCAGGCTTGAGCCCGTAATGAGGGACCGGATTTCTTTCCAGGTAGTTTTACTGTGGGAGTGTTCGTGTGTGCTGCCGTGGTCCTGGTTATGCGTATTGCTTTGTACATCGTGTACATGCTCATGGCTGTGCTCTTGTTCCGGTGCGGTACGTGATACGTGATCAGGTGTGTCGCTTGCATTATGTGAATGTCCGTGTTCGTGGCCGTGCCCGCTATCTTCATCCCCATCCATCGGACCTATGTCCGCAGCGTGGTGATCCGTCCTATCCCCCAGGTCCACCACCGCGTGTGTCCCGGTGATACCCCCCCGCCGGTCCCGTTCAAAGCGGAGGTCCCAACCCGCCAGGCCGAGCTTACCAAGTTCCGTACGGAGGGTATCGGGATCGACTCCCAGGTCCACAAAGGCCCCCAAGGCCATATCGCCGGAGATGCCGGCAAAGCAGTCGAAGTGCAGGGTTTTCAAGGGTACTCCTCAAGCCATTCGAACGGTAGGTATCATGATAGGACTGTCAACCGCCGGGATGGCGCGGTTCAGGTTTCCCATGACATAGCCCTCCAGTTCCAGGGCCGCGTATAAGAAACCGTAGGACTTAAAGGACCGGGAAACGCTGTCCATAAGTTTTTCGTCAAAAAAGCGCCGCCGTTCCTCCGGGGCCACTTCAATACGGGCGATGTCGCCGTGGGAGCGAACCCGGAACTGCCGGAACCCTTTCTCCCGCAGGAGGGTCTCGGCCTTTTCCACCCGGGATAATTTTTCCCGGTCGATCCGTTCCCCATAGGGAATCCGGGAGGCCAGGCAGGCAAAGGCCGGCTTGTCCCAGGTGGGCAGGTCGAAACGCTTGGACAGGTCCCGGATATCCTGCTTGGTCAGCCCCGCCGCCCGCAGGGGACTAACAATTTCCAGTTCCGCCAAGGCCTTAAGCCCCGGCCGGTAATCCGTCATATCGTCCAGGTTCGAGCCGTCCAGCACCGTGTGGATACCCCGCTTTTTGGCCGTCTCAAGGATGGCGCCGAACTCGATTTTCTTGCAGTAGTAACACCGCTCCTTGGGGTTCGCCGCCACCTCATCATCGATCTCGGATTCTTCTATTAATATGTGCTCAATCCCGACTTTTCGGGCCACCATGGCGGCGCATTCGATTTCACTTTTGGGAAGCATGGGACTCACCACGGTTATGGCGATAGCCTTGGCGCCCAGAGCCGATGCAGAGGCATGGCAGAGGAAGGAACTGTCCACCCCGCCGGAAAAGGCCACCGCCACCGCACCCTTTTCGGCAATTAAAGCTAAGAGGGTCTGATATTTTTCATCTAAGGAACTTGGCATGAAGATACTCCTGTATCTGTGATACCATTTTTTTGGGGTACCCGTCAATGAAGGCGATTTGCATGAAGGAGGCCATAAGCAACGATGCGCGGTTATTTCTTATCGGTGAAGTTTTTGGGCTTCGTCTTTCATGTCCATGTGAAGCAAAATGGCATGGGTGGCATTCCCTATGGCAACGGTATATTTTTCCAGATGCTGAAGGTCATTTGTCTTTATCCGGTGGTTCTGATAAATCGTAAAAATGACTCCTATGCCGGTACATAGGGCTACAATGGTTTGAACGGAAAGAAGCTGGTCGAGTATTGTTCCCATTGGTTGCCTCCATGTTTATAGGATACCCCTTTCAAATGTAGATGTCAAGTGCCCGGCTCAGGCTTTTTAATGGTCGCCGCATAGATACTGTTGAGGATGCCCAGGAAAGCCGAAAGGGAGAAGAGCACCTCGATCCCCGTGACCTTCCATATCCAGCCCCCCATAAGGGCGATGAAGATGCTGATCACATGGTTCACCGATATGCCCGTGGAAAGGGTGGCGGTGACCTCCTCCTGGCTTGCGGCGATATCCTGCACATACACGCTGCTGGCCATGCTTGCCAGGGAAATGATGGCGTCCATGATGTAGTTTGCGCAGACCACCATATAGGCGATGCGCGGGGGAAAAAGCCGGTGAGCGAAACCGTAGAAGAAGCAAACCACCACCAGGATGAGGGTATCCGCCACCATGATGGTCTTATATCCCAGCTTGTCGATTAGTTTCCCTATCAGGGGGTTGAAAACGATGCTGAGGCCGGCGCTCACCGCCATGAGCAGGGCGATAACCGATGCATCGGCGCCGTAGTGGAGGATCAGCACGTAGGGCGCAAAGGTGAGGAAGACCTGTTTCCGTGCGCCGTAAAAAACTTCCAGCATGTAGAACTTGGAAAATTTTTTGGCAAAGTAAAAACGCCGCCGGGGGGATTTGTTTTGTGTTTCCTCCATGGGCAGCACAAAGACTACTGCGGTGATCATAAAGGCCGCCGATATACCGAAGATCACCTTGAAGGGGAGGATGTCGTTCCGTTGGTAGCCGAAATGGCCTGCGATGAGGAACAGTATCGTTACCAGGATAAACCCGGTGATCCGTCCCGCCTGGTCCAGGGCCCCGGTAACCCCCAGGGCCACGCCGCCGGTTTCCTTTTTCGCCAGGTGCATGGAAATGGTACTCCGCAGGGGTAACACGATATGTTCTCCCAGGCTGTAGACCACCATAAAAAGCACCACCATGAATTTCCCGGTCCCCGCGAAAAGGAGTCCGGAAAGCCCCGCAACCATAATAATCAAACCGATCTTGAACACCCGGCTTTCTGAAAGGCGGTACAGTATCGCGAAGATCAGCACCACCAGCAGGCCGGGAATCTCCCGGAAAAATTCCACCACCCCCCGTTCAAAGTTGGTGATATGAACCAGTTCCGCAAGATAGTTATCCTGTATCCCCCGGTACAAACCGTAGGAGATACCATAGGTCAGGAGGACCGCAAGAAAGCGCAGATATTTTGCGTCCGGCCGGTAAATGTCCCTTAGGGAAATATTCTTGCCGCCTATCTTCACGATTTCTTTCCCCGTATCCTGTCTCCGAGGATCTCCACCGCCTTGTCCACCATCTTTCCTAGGGGCAGGGCTTCAAACCCCGCTAAGGTAAAGTGATCCTGCTGTATGGGTACCAGTATCCTGTCCCCCTGCGCCCCCAGCACCGCCTCCGCCATGGAACCGGTAATCTCCCCCATGAGGGCGTTCGCCAGCACAATCCCGATGGGCCCCAGGATGAAGTCCCCCAGCCCCACCGAAACCTTCACCGCGTTTTCCCCGGTGGCTCCCCGGTGGGCGCCCGCCCTGACCATCCGCTCCGTGGCCGCCGAATTCGTCCCCAGGGCAATAATATCCCAGTCCCCCGGCCATTCTTTGTCAAGGAGTTCCCGGATTTTGCCGATCAACTGAACCCCAATGCCGC
>BNUY01000045.1 GCA_025997715.1 Spirochaetia bacterium | reverse complement strand
CTGTATTATATTTGTACGTACCCCCATCAAGTAAAACATTTTCCCCTTTATACCAAATATCTACATGCAAGTTATCAGCATGTGCAGGTCGGTCTTTATATTTTCCGCACCGTATAAAGGTAAATGTATCCCGATCCCTAATCAAATAATATCCGCCTTGATTAAAAAGAATAATACCGTATTGCTTATGCAATGGCAAAAATCCAGGATGCCTTATTTCATAATCACCGCAATACCAATACCGGTCTTCATAATTTTCGTGATAAAGCATCTTCCCGGTTAAAAGATAATGAAGCGCGTCTAATTGCGGCCGGTAATCCCGATAATCAGCATCATTCAAATTAAAAAAAAGAGCGCCGTCATTCGATCCATAATTTGGCAAATTGCCGGTTGATTCTTCCTGACATTGATATAAAAAGTTTACCGATTGGTATGCACGTTGATAAACTACATCATCAAATTTTTCATTATTCTTTTCCGCTAATGCAATCGCCCACGTTAAAAGCTGTACAACTACACGGTGGTAATTCATGCTGAATTGCAAATAGGTCCCATCTTCTGCTATTTGATACGCTATCTCTTGCTCAAACCAAAACTTTCCCTTTTCCTTCCACTTATGTGAATCCGGAAAGAACGGAAATAATAAACCAATAATATATAGAGTAAGCGTTTCAGTAATTGCGTGATTATTGCGTACTGATATCCGGGAAAAATTGATATTGGCATAAACATGCCGTATCTGCCAATAGATGCTATTTACTATTTTTTGAAAAATACTTTCCGTTAAGACATTCGAATACTTATAGTAATTGAGCGTAAAAATCCAATTAAGTACCCGCAGGGAAATTTCCTGGCTGCATTTATAATTAGGCCCGCAATTAAGTTTGTTTTTATCTATCCAGTCTAAAATTAGGTCAAATGCCAATTGTGCATGATCCTCATCAAAATGATAATCATGCCGGATAATTGTATACAAAAAGGAAAACCGAGACTTTTCCCAGACATATTTTATATCACCGGCAGTTTTGTCTATATCTTCAATTTTTGTCCAATGTTTTGTAATATCATATTTATAAAGCGTATCAGGATTAGTTATCCAGTTACTACAATGATACCATGATGATGAAAAATAACAAATATCTCCTTTTACGATTCGATTAAAATCCTGTCTTAATAATTCGCTTTTTTGTTTATTAAAAAATAAAGTTTCTCTTGATTGAAAAAGAAAATGTTTATCAGCATTTTTCCACTCTGATAATGATATATAATTACGGATTTTATATGAAACCGGATACTGTTTCTTTAGTAAACCTGTCTTTCGTCTTAATTCATAGGTTAAACGGAATATAAAATATCGTAAACCCATATTCCGGATAACTTGCCATAATTGAGGTAATTTCATTGATTAAACTTTCAATATAGGTAAAATCAGCTTTTTTGTGTTTATATATCTTTCATCTTGCAGGTTTATCATGTTTCAAGTATAGCATACCTATTGCTTATATGCAAGCGCTAAAATCCGGGATTTCCTCTAAATATCAATCCATGTTAACCAATGTGGCATACAAGCCTGACTGCGTAATCCGGTCAATTCAGCTGACAAATAGCTATTTTTCCGTCTAGCCCTTTTAGGGCCTCACCAAATATATAGAACTCCTGGGAAGACTGCTCACCATCAGCAAACGCAAGTACACCCCATTTGAAATACCGTTTAGGCAAATGATCATGACGAAATTGAAATATATCTTCCCATGTATTAAGATCTTTTGACAACAGTATATGTGCATACTCATCATGCACGCCAACGCCAATTTCAACTGCTGTTGTAACTAAATAATAACCATCAGATAATTTCTTTGAATACCATGCGGGACCAGGAAACATACTTTTTTGTTCTAGCTTTCTTGTGGATCTGTCCAACAGAATATGATACGAATCCTGTAATTGTGAATCCATTATCCAATGAATAGAATCATATTCAAAAAAGGCATTCACCGCTCTTGATTCCTGTTGACCATTCCCTACCCATTCTACATCATGGAAATCACGATCACTGCATAACAAATAACACTCGCCTGCAAAATCGCCGGTAAGCGTCCAAATTTTATCCTCAACAGGATCATAATAACAGCCATGAATATGCTTAATTTTTCCTGCTGGAAAAACAAATACTTTATGCCAGCTTTTCCCGCCGTCTAAACTCCGCCATACAGGGACTTCGGCTCGTTGCTTATTTGCACCGTATTCACCAAAATAAATCGTTTTCCCGGAATCCAGTACCGTTACAGATTGGTGTAAAAGATTGCGGCAATTTTCAAGGCGAAGTATCTTCAATAGTTTTTTATTATTTGTATCGTAATGCCATACCACCCCTTGATAAATAATACAAAAACCATTCTCAACAGGTATCACATTCATTTTATCTAAACGGAAAACCCGTCTAAAAATGCGAAAATGTACGGCAATTTTTTTCCATAACTTATTTATTGGAATAGTGATTATGTATTGATAATTTTGACCATCAACAAAAATACAATTTGCCTTACTGGTAATCAGCAAAGTATCATTTGCGTAATGGCATATTTCTCTATTTATGATTTTTTTAATTACTAACTTCATGGCTCTTTTTGCAAAATAAAGCTGATACGGTAGTGATCTTGTTTTTATTTGAAGTCTCCTCATCCATCCTCCCTTCCGAAGAGAATGAGATTGATTCAATCACCTGTAAATTTGATTCTTCAATGAGATCAATAATTTCCTTTCTCGATTTAAATAAATAGACATGATCTATCGCTGGAGAATTTACCGGTGCGGTAATCCATAAAACACCATCGTCATTAAGTAACTCTGATAATTTTAACAAAATCAACCGTGGATTATCTAAATGTTCCAGAACTTCTCCCAGGATAATTAAGTCATACTTGCTCTCAGAATTGAAATAAAAAATATCCATATTTATATAATGAATACGCCTTTCTTCCCCAAGCATCTTTTCCGTCATGTCAAGACTATTCCGGCTGATATCAATAATATCCAAGCAATCATAGGCGGGATACTCGTTTTTTATTATATATGAATAAAACCCATGTCCAGGCCCAACATCTAATACTTTTACGTTTTTCTCTGTCTTGATAAAATGCGGTAATTTTCTCTTTAAATAGATAAAAATATCAAAATGATGTTTCCACAATACTTGTGATATTAATAAGGCGTACATATAATAGGTCATAACTTCTTCATTCGAATAAACTTTTTCATTTGCTTCTGTTTGATTTTTGCATGAATACTCCCCATGCCGCTTAAAATAAAGAAATTCTATCTTAAAATCACGTATCATATGTAAAAATACTCAGCTAATTTTTCAGGGTTTACCCCCGATTCATTACAATAACGGATAATTAATATACACAACTCTTCAAATTCTTTCTGACCCACAGATTGATTCACATGTACTATAATTCGCTCATAATGCAACGGATCCTTTTCTTTTATCGTATTTAACAGTTGGTGAAAATAATCCTGCCACTCCATGTTATACCATCCTCAATTGATTAAACTTTTCAGTTTATTTTCAATATCATTCAATGTTTTCATTTCTACAAAATCTTCGGGGGAAAAAGAAACATTGAATTCCGTCTCTAATTCAAAAATTAGATTTAGGTGATTCAAAGAATCCCATGCTGCACAGGTTGCCGGTGATATATTTTCCACCACTTCTGTCAGTTTAAACGTTCTTTTCATAGCTTCCTTAATTTTATCTCTCATGCTTCCTCCATTTTATACAGATCTGATAAAACAAAATCTGTTCTGTTTAGATTCATTATATATTCTTTTCGATTCACCGAGCATTTATCCAATTTAAATCCCGCTCTCTCATAGAATGACTCAACCTGAGTATTCTTATCTGTTCTAATATATAAAGCTTTAACTTTTTCAATTCCGAATAGTTTTAATTTATTCAAGAAATACGTAATAAAAGCATATTCAATGTTTTTCCCAAGAATACGACAGCTTAACAATAAGGTATCTAAATAAGCATTCTTGTCATTTATCGCTATTATTATTAACCCCGTAATTCCGTTATCGCCAAACCGGTCTTTTACTCTCAATCCATAAACCCAGTGGCCTTTATCCTCGAATGTTTGTATATCAGATTCATTATATCTAGGGGTGGTTAAATTAAATTGGTTTGTTTTCTGTGTCATCTGTGCGAACCGCGCAATATTTAATTTATTCAACCGTTCAACGGTAAGTTGCATTGATAGACTGCGTAAATAGGAGTCCATATCAATAAATTGCTCCTTTGATTTCATCCTTTCTGTATTTTGTTTATACTGCTTTGTTTTAAATTTATCCTCCTCCGTAAGGGCATAGATTGAAAAATAACGTTGAGCTATTTTTTTTAAAAAATAAGGTAACATATATGGCTGTTCCGGAAATTCCGGCACGGTAACTTCCGGCAAGTAGTTTTTTATTATTTCACGCTCGGTAGGATTATCATCAAGATAAACCATGCTATCGAGGCCGATGTTCAATTCCTGCGCAATTTCAGAGATATTATCAGCTTTATTATTCCAATTAACACGAAGGGCAGCAAAAAGTTCTTCTTTAAGTATAATGTCAGGATGTTGTTTCCATATTTGACGAACATCTTCAATATTATTTTTACTGCAAACGGCTAAAATTATTCCCTGATTGCTTAATTCCAGAATGAGACTCTGAAATACAGAAAAAGCTTTGCCGGGATAATCCCCCCCAAGGGATATACCTTCTATGCCATCTTCGCCTACTATACCGCCCCACAAAGTATTATCTAAATCAAGTACCAGACATTTTTTACGCTTTAATTCAATAGCCTCTATTTGAGCAATAAACCATTCCTGGAAAGAATGAGCAATCATCGGATTAAAACCCATTTGCGCGATAAAATAATACTTCCAGTCAATCAGCTCTTCAGATTTATAATTACTTAAAAAACGTGAAAAATCAAGTACCTTAATATTTCCATATTTTGATGCTAAGTCATATAAAGACGTATTATATGTATTTACAATATCATCTATCATTCTATCTGATAAAACACTTTGAACAGTAAAAACACATTTCATCGTAAAAACAATAAACATTTTTCCCGGTGTTATACGTTTCGCAATCATTTCTATTAATTCAACATAATATGATACTTTTTCCGCAATAATATGATTCTCCGCAATTGGCGCGAGGTAAAACCAAATATACCGATCAGCCTGCTCATCAATTACCGATACATCCTCATACCCTGAAAAATCGGCGTTTAAATTCTGAAAAAAGCGTTCAATAGTCATATTTCGGAAAATAAAATACTTCATTGATTACCTTATGCTTAATAATTCAATTAATCCGGTATGTTGATTATAGAGATAACAAATTTTGCGGTTGCCGAAAGCACTAGCAGGAACAGGTTTAAAAAGAAGCAAAAAGCGTTGCTTTTTCAGATCAATAACGGCTTGCTCAATATCTTCTATCTCATAACAAATATGATAGGGCGTGACGCCTATCTTATCCAGGGTTTTAATAACCGGCGAATATTCATTGATTGGAGCAACCAATTCCATAAGAGGAAAATTAAGTTTAGAGAGAAACGCGATTTGGCTATTTTGCACTTTATCTATAAAAATTTCAGATAATGTCCAGCCTGCTTTTATATAAAATTCACTTGTTACATGGATATCACTTACCGCATATCCAATATGATGGAATATCAAATTATTCAACATTTTAAGTCTTTTTTGCTGACAACATAAGGGTATCCCTTCCAAACCTTATCTGATCGTACATATTCTATATACAACTGAGCTTTTAAAAAGGAAACTTCAACGGGACCAACTTTTTCTATATGTAATATTTTTGCTTTTAAAAGTTGTTTCTTTTGATTTCTTTCTGCAAAATATAATGTTCCCCATTTTGGTTTTCGCTCTTTTACTACAATATCTTTCTTAAAATCGTTATCAATTATTTTAAATTTTCTGTCCCGATACCAGTCATTTACCGGCCAATCAGAAAACGAATCTTCTGCAACATGCATAATTGACAATGCATGTACGAGATCTACTCCCAATCCGACAACCAATGCATTATGGTCAAAGCAATACTTCCATGATGAACCAGGACCATGCGAAGAAGGTCTGTCACCATCCAAATTATGTTCCATCATTTGCCTTGACAATGATCCAATGGCAGTCATAGTGCTAAGCGGATGCCTGCTGGTAATACTATCCTTACGTCTCAATAAGCAAAAAGGAAGCATACCAGTGATAACAGGCGTTCTTTGTACATTGTAAGTACATACAGTATTATCCATATTAAATGTAAGGTATTCTTTGCCGTTCCGTGGTTGTTCTTTGTACCTTCTAATCGCCGGCATAGCCAGCGTACCTTCTTCTCCAACAAGGTCCAATAATTTGTTAATAATTTCATTGGGAGAGAATCCGGAACCTTCCAATGCATCATAAGATGAATGTACAATTATAAGGCTGCCCTTTTTCACCCCATTATTCTTTAAGACCTCTATTATTTTATTGAAATCAACCGGAATAACAGATTTGGTTTTTCTGCTGTCGGATTTGGGTTTTAAACGAGAAAGTGTATCTATATTGTTCCAATAAAGCTGTCTTAACAGCACTTCAATTTCAGGTGAAATACAGGCAATTTTATTGTAGATGGATTCAATACTCATATTTATTTCCTAAACGATAGTAATCCAAAAGTAATTTTGATATGATTTTCAACCTATGTTTATAACATAAATGGCCGATTCTATATAATATAATCGGCGGGCTGGGGGGTACGTACTATACTCCTATTTATTTTTCATTGAATAGATGAAGATATTTATTAATGTTTGTATTATAATATTGTACATTTATTCACATCTACTATCTTATTGAATAGTTCAATTTCTTTTTGAGTAGTATTAGTCGATAAAAAAGTATCATTCTTTTTATACGGAAGATCTCTTTCTAATTCAACAATAAAAGTATTTAAAGAAATTGAGGTAACATCATTATCAATAAATTTAACATTATTAAAAGAAGAAAAAACTTCCCGGCAAACTGGAATATCAGAAGTAATAACAGGAATACCGAATGTTGCCATTTCACAAGCCATTAAGCCATGCGTATCCTGCCTAGTCGGCATTAAAGCACACCTCGAATTATTTAGAAAACTTATTATTTCCTTATGCTCTAAATTCTTATTAACCAAAGTAAGATTTTTTGCCTTTTCATTGTAATCAAAATATTTACCCTTCCCTATTACCATAAAACTAAATTGCGGATTATTCTTAGCTAATTGATTTACAATATCAATACAATATGTGGATCCATCCAAGACACTTCTGATTGTTATAAAATCATAATTTTTTTTAGCATTAATGTCATAATTTTCATGTTCAAATACAAAACCTACAGAATTTGGGATAATCATACATTTTTTCTGAATAATAGCTGGGGGTATTTTTATCCATTTGATAAATGCATTGAACAACCAGTTGCTAACAAAAACAAAATGTGATTTGAATACTAATTTTTGATAATAATAATGCCATAAAGTAAATTTCATATTATCGTAAAAACCAATGAATATTTTCTTCAAATAACTCTGTTTTAAGTAAGAATATGGCGCTGGATACACTTTATTTATATTTAAGATTTCATGCCCATGGAAGATAAATACTATTTTTTCGAATTTTTTATTAAATTTTTTTAAAAAGAAATAACAATTTCTAATATTTGGAGCATGACAAACCAATATATCAAAATGTTCATGGATGAGTTTTTCCTTAAAGGTCCTCAACGAATAAACCGAAATTTGATCTCTTATGTAATCATTTTTTGCATTGAAATTTAATACTGTAACATCTATACCGTTTAATTTATAATATATATTTCTTCCCCGGACAAAAAAACCTGTCCCTTTATCTTCAGGAAGTGAATAGCTTGAAACGGCAACTAATATTCTCATACCTTACACCTATTTCCATGAAATGGACTGAAACATTTTTTTATTTTCTGAATATAATATCAATTCATCTATAAAAGCACTTACTTCGTTCTCAAAATCTCTCTCGCTATGTGCTTCTAAATATGTATTGAACGCATTTTTACTTAAATATTTATATAAGTCACTGGAATTCATAAGCAATTCTACTTGATTGTTAAAACCATTACTGTCCTTGTTTTTAACTAAAAAACCATTAACACCTTCATTTATTGTATAAGGCATTGCCGAATTATTAAAACCGATAACAGGCATTGAATAGGACATTGCTTCAATTATTACCCTGCCATATCCTTCATGCAAGGATGGAAAAACAAAAATTGACGATTTTATATATAATTGTTCTAGTTCTGTATTTGAAATTCTTCCCATAAACTCTAAATGATTATGCAAACTATACCGATCTATTATTTTAAAGCATTTTTTTAAATATTTACTATCCGAGCATTCCCCGGCAATCACTAATTTAAACGAATAGTTTTTATTCTTAAGATATAAAGCCATTTTCATTAGATATTCGATTCCTTTCCTTTTAATAACCGCACCAACATATAACAATGTAATTGGTTTGTTATTTATATTTAAGTCTTTTTTTAATTCTTGATTTATTTTCTTTTCAAAGGAAGTATCTATATGACTTACAATTACAGAAGGACAAAATTTTTTAGTATTTATCTCTGTATATTTGCTAGCAGCTATAACTATTGTAGATAAATTAATAAATCTTAGCTCAAAAAATTTATGTATTATTTTATTTAAGGCGTTATACTGGGCCATAAAATTGAAATGATGGTGTAATAATATTACTTTGCAGTTTCTTAGAAAGAGAAAACAAAGTAATAATCGAGGATAAAGCCTCGAATTTGTTATGATGAAATCAAATCTTGACATATATTTAATTTTTTTTAAATATTTGAGTATAAAACCTAATTTGGTCTTTGCTTTAATATCTTTATCCAACAAATACATAATATTATATCTATTATTTTTATATTGCTCCAATAATTTTATAAAACTAAAATCGTAAACCTGGCCTCCAGTCTGAGGATTGATGATTTGCGGGTAGACAATCAATATATTTTTCATCTGCACTAAATTATTAAGCTTAATTTTTCTTCAATGATTTTCTATTTATATAGATAAATCGCACACAAATTTAATGATAATATTCGAGATTCTTTAATTATTATACCGATTAGAAATAAAACAAAATGGATACATTAAGATGATATAAGACTGATATTGCTTTAAATTCATTATAAAAAATAATAGTAACATAGAATAAAAAAATGTTTTATTTTTATTGGAAGCATAATGCGTTATATAACAATTAATGAAAATAAACAAGATAGTACCTATTAAACCAAAATAATATAGCAGTCTACTATATCCAGCATCAGTTCCCATATAAAAAGCCTTTGTTGGATGTAATGGATTTACCCATTGTCCGTCTCCAATAATCCATGTCTTTATAGAATCTGGAAATTTTTGCATTGCTATATATCCATTATAATTACGCATCAGTTCTTTTTTTCTCAACAAACGAAAACCAAAATCTAAATAAGTTCCAATGTTATTATTTGTTTTATTCGCTATTGAAAATAAAATACCTAAAAATATACTTATAAATATTAAAAGAATTATTATTAAAAATAATTTTTCTCGAAGGATTTTTCTTTTAAATTCAAAAAGGATTAAAATTGACAATACAAATCCAACACTAGTTGAACGAGAACACATCATTCCAATTCCAAATATTAAAAAAAAAGAAATAACATAAAATACATATTCCATAAATTTCAATCGGTGATCTTTCAATAATATACTTATTAAGATTAAAATAAATGAAAACAACATACCGACCTGAGCGCCAAAAACTCCAAACCCAAATAATCTAAATTGAATTGTATTTTCCATTGTTTCTTGGGATAGGTCACTTATTCTTAAAAATCCTAGTGCAAAATCTCTAAAAGATGGATTAAAAACAAAAACAACTATTAGTAATATTTGTATATCAGCAGCTATTATATATAAATCTGCAATTATCTTAAAATTTACCTTTTTAAAATTCATATTAATAATTCTTACAAAAACAAATGCAGAAAACGGTGCTATTATATATACTACAAAAGATCTATTTATTGTTTCGCTTGTAGAATTATAAACAATTGCAACAAATGATGTCAAAAGAAGTAACAATAATATATAAGTACTATTTGCTATTCTTCTAGGAATGTAATAATTTTGACATAGGCTCTTTTTTGCTATTAGGTATGGTGCTACAAACAATCCACAGAGCATATAAAAACTTAACGGCATAAAAAACAGACGAATTGAGAAAACATAGAAAAAAGAAAAAATAACAATGAATGGTTTTTTTATCATCTGTTTTATTTGGGATACATTTTTCCAAAAGCCTTGTAAATATTATCCCGAAACGAACTATATGTATCTATACCTATACAAACAGGGATTATATATACAAAAAACTTGGGTGATAAATAAATACTCAAAATAACGGCTTTCAAGGCCTGTAAACTTTTATGTTTATTTAGCCAATAGAAAATTTCTGCAGTTGCGGCTTTTAATTTAATTTTATGCAGATGATCTCTCAATCCTGGATAACCATACTCATCTTTTTTTACATTACCGATAAAATTATTATACTCAAAATGCCATTGATCTGATACTTTAGTTGTGTTATTTTCATGTTTTCTTAATTTCATTAAAACAAGCCTGCTATAATATGCTTTTGTAAAGCATAACAGGCGAATAAAATAGTCGAATTCTTCAATTAGATTATAATTGATGTTAAACTTTATTTTATTTTCACGTATTATATTTGCTTTTAATAAAACAGATGATATTCCTATATCATAATGCTTAATCAGACTTACTGCATCTACTATCTCATCCTTATCTTTCTTATTAAAAACCAATTCCGTTTCTTTTGAAAAATAAATATGGTTGCTATGTACCAACCCAACTTCGGGATACTCATTCAATATTTTTACCTGTACGGAAAGTTTGTTAGGCAGCCATAAATCATCTACATCAAGAAAGGCAATATAATCCCCCTTAGTTTTTTCAATAGCGAAATTCCGGGCTTCCCCCAGAAGGACATGCTTTTCTCCCCTGTAGTAATGAATACGCGGATCATCATAGAATTTTACAATCCCGGCACTGCCATCGGATGAACAATTATCCCAGAATATGATTTCCCAATTGGTATAATCCTGGGCAATAACTGAATCCAGGGCTTCTTTAAGAAATTCTTCGCCATTATAACAATTCATTATTACCGATACCAGAGGACTATCGTCCATATTATAAATTCTCCTTTATTATCCTGCAAATAAACAAAACATCATCTTCAGATAAATCCGGGTGCAGAGGCAGGGTAATGAGCCGGTTATATATATCCTCTGTTTTTTTTAATGTTGAATTATTCTGATTATTACGAAATAATGTTAGTAAATGATTTGGTTTATAGTGCATTCCTGTGGCAACACCGTGATCTTGCAATACAGCTTTTAGTTCATCCCGTTTAGCTGCATTGACTCTAATAACCATTATATGCGGAACAACCTCATCATAATTACAGGGGATTAATTCCACCCAAGGATTCAATTCCCGCTGGTACAATTTAGCAAGCATTTGCCGTTTTTCCTTAAATGCCGGAAACTTTTCCAATTGCGTTGAACCAATAGCGGCCATGATATTGCTCATGTGATATCGCCAACCCTGGTATTTTACATCGAACTCCCAAGTTCTGATACCCAGAAACCTGCTTTCCGTATCATTCTCAACGCTTAGCAAGCGGGCATCCTTCAATAATTTCCGGACTTTTAGGTCATCCGTGATAATCATGCCGCCTTCGCCGGAGGTTATATTTTTTATTCCATCCATGCTAAAACAGCATATATCGCCAAAACTGCCTATACGATTATCTTTATAAACTGTTCCAAAGGCATGAGAAGCATCCTCAATGACTCTTAAATTATTTTTATGCGCAAAATCATAAATAGCATCCATATCCCCAACATTTCCGGCATAATGGATGGGCATTATAGCTTTGCTATGGGGCGTTAGTTTATTTCCTGCATCTTCTATATCAATTGTCAATGTTTGAGGATTAACCTCACAGGCAACAGGCTTTGCTCCGGTTGCTAATATCGCCTGGAAGCAGGCAACATAGGTCAAGGATTGAACGAGCACCTCATCACCGAGTCCTATTCCGGCGCATTGAAGCGCCAAATGCAGTGCGGCGGTACCGGTATTTACCAGGGTAACATCACGTTTAAAAAAGTCAGATAATTCCGTTTCAAACTTTTGTACATACTTACCCATACCAAGGTATTCGTTTTTGAGCACACCGGTAACAGCTTCTATTTCTTCCGGTCCAAGAACGGATTTTGACAGCTTTATATTTCTTATTTCCATGGGGCCTTATTTGATCTCCACAACTCTTCTAAAATTTGTCTTTCCCGAACCGTATCCATCGACTGCCAGAATCCATTATGTTTATAGGCGGCTAACTGTTTTTCCTGTACCAGTGATTCTAGGGGTTCCCGTTCAAATATGGTTGAATCATCTTTGATGTATTTAAATATCGCCGGTTCAAGGACGAAAAATCCGCCATTTATCCGGCCTTCGTCAAGCTGCGGCTTTTCCTTAAAACTCGTTATTACATTATCCGTATCAATAATTAATTCGCCGAACCGCGCTGTAGGATGTACCGCAGACAGGGTAACAATTTTCCCGGATACGGTATGATGCTTTACCAAATCATTAATATCTATATTTGATAAACCATCACCATAGGTCATCATAAAAGTTTCATTGCCGATTATCTTTTCAAGCCGTTTAATTCTGCCGCCGGTCATGGTATCAATACCGGTATCAATTAAGGTAACTTTCCAATCACAGCCGGCTTTATTAATGTATTGCAATTCTCCGGAAGAAAGGTTAATGCAAAAATCGCTGTTCAAGGTATAATAATTCAGGAAATATTCTTTTATAACAGATGCTTTATAACCCAGGGCTATAATAAATTCGTTAAATCCGAATTTAGCATACCAATTCATTATATGCCAAATTATCGGGTGTTCGCCAATCTCAACCATGGGCTTGGGAATTGAAGTTGTATATTCAGAGATTCTTGTACCTTTCCCACCGGCTAAAATAACTACTTTCATAATTCGAGTTTATCTTTCCAATCAAAAATAATATGCGATTTTTCTACAGGGACATTTTCCTGTTCTACAGGGTCGTGCTGTATATCCGCAAAGTTCAAAAGAAGGCTTTCTTCTTCTGAAATTCCCGTAAATCCCATCCATATCCCTGGAGGAATCGTAAGCCGTGCATAGTTTTTCCCGCGTGCCAAAACAACTTCCTGAAAAACATTTGAAGTAATCGAATTAGGCCTGTCATCATATAAAACAAACCGAATGGCGCCGACCGGGCAGACCAAATTTAAGGTCATACGGGAATGACGCTTCCAGGCCTTGATTAATCCGTTATGAATAGTGGAAAAATAAACTTCGCCGAATTCAACATAACCCGGATCACCTTTTTTCATAATATGAAGTATATTACCCTTCGGGTTCTCAATTTCCTTTAAAGGTGTAACAAGAACACCATCAATCACTGAGCCCATGTTACACCTTTATTTTTTGTGATATCGATGTAATTATTTATTTGATTTATAGTATATTGATTCATATCCGTATCTGTCTTATAAAATTGGTAATACCAATCCCCGGTAAAGAAGAACAAATCTTTATAATCCATTGAAGCAAACCATTTTAAATAAAACAAAGCCTTATCACAATTTAATTTAAGCAGCCCTGCTTCATGGAACGGAAGATTATCGGTAATAGTATAGGCTTCGTTTGGATCAGAGAAATGCCAGTGAACACTTAAATTTTCAAGTATTTCTCTAACGGTCCTGTTATACTCTGCCCTTGGACCAAAATTAAAGCTTTCGCCATTTAATTGTGTCTTTTGCGATAATTCAGCGCCAAGGTTTAAATACCCGCTTAATGGTTCCAGTACATGCTGCCATGGCCGTGTTGCTTCCGGGCTTCTTATTTCAACAACCTTTCCTTGTGACCACGCCCGCATGGCATCGGGTATAATACGATCAGTTGCCCAATCTCCTCCGCCTATAACATTCCCCGCACGGGCGGAGGCAACCCTGACATTACTGATTTTTTTCTTAAAAAAAGAATGGTAATACGAATTAAAAACCAGTTCCGCAGCGCCCTTGGAACCACTATAAATGTCTTCACCGCCTAAACCATCAGTTTCCTTATATCCCCAGACCCATTCTACATTGTTATAGCATTTATCACTGGTTATAATAATTGCAGTACAGGGATAATTAAGAATCCGTAATGACTCCAATACATTCATAGTACCAATTACGTTGGTGGTGACGGTTTCTACCGGGCTGCTATACGATACAGATACAATAGGCTGTGCGGCAAGATGAAAGATAAAATCCGGTTTGATTTCTTCAATAGTTGCTTTTACTTTTGTCAAATCTCTTACATCACCATAAACTTGGGATATTTTGTTTTCAATCGCCAGACTTTTAAAGAGAGACGGTTCCGTAGGTATAGTATTAGAATATCCATAGACATTGGCGCCTAATTCTAATAACCATAGAGACAACCAACTGCCTTTAAACCCGGTATTTCCGGTAATGAGGACTTTTTTATGTAAATATTGTTTGAATATATCTTGCATATGTTTTCCAATCGTCAATTATTGTGATGTTTTCGGCCAATTATTTTTTCATAAAGCGGATGTAATGCGTCGTGCAGCCAAATTGCCCAACTCTTTTTAAAATAGGCTTTATCAATCATGTTATAGGTAAGCTTCGTTTGTGTGACAAATGATAAAAATTTATCAACAACAGACTCAATGGTATGATTTTTAATGTAATATTGGTATGATTCTTCCGCTACTGAGTCATAATTTTGTATTATTTTTACCACAATTTCCTGAAGGCTCTTATTACCCGGCGCCATATCCGATTTAGTTATTATGTGTCCCAAATCATAATCCCGTGTAGTGGATAACATTCTATATACATAATCGCCTTTTATTGGCCCATAAGCCCCATCTATCAGTATGGTTGGGATATGTAATTTTGCACCCTCAAGCACCGATGTCCCCATAGCAGTCAGTACGTCTACATTTTCATCAAGGAAATTATCCAGTTTTTCATGTTGAATTGCACCATAAAATACAACATCTATATTTTTATTTTTAACGATATTTTGCTTTATATAATTCTTGAATGGACCATCACCAACAATATAATATATAATTTGTATATCAAACTGTTTTGCAATATTTCCCAATGTATTAATCGTATAAACCAGTGGATAAGATTTCCAGTCACACAGGCGTCCGACCCAGCAAAATCGTATTCTTTTGGGGTTAGACTGTTTTTGACGCTGATCCGGAATTATGTTTAGCGTTACCGGTATTGGCAGGAAATCAATATTATTTATTTCTTTAAGATAAAGATATTTTATGGTAGATTCATAATTTGGTTCGTCCATAAAAAAAAGGGCATTCCGGGATAATAATAATTCGCCATATCTTTTCAAACGCGGCAAAAAAACAGGGTATAAAATAGAGGCAAACCGGTAAATCCACCAATAATCTGCAGGTAATTTTGCTAAAGCAAAAAACGGCAATAATGATGGAAATAGATTTCTTGGGTGTAAATTCCAAAAAAATAAAAATGTATCCCCGGAGGGCTGTAATTCATAAGGCCATTGGTATGGAAGGAATGACTGCATTACCAATACAGCATTGCAAGGGACAATAGTCTTTTGGTCAGCCTTGAATGGAATCAAATGTATATTCGGAAGTTTCAATAAATGTCTTGCCATTGAACCGTTGTCATAATCAATAAAATATAGTTGTATTTCAGGATATTTTTCCGCTATAAAGTTACCCATGCGATAAAACAGCACCGGTACACCAGAATCCTCATAGTAAGGAAAGTAAAAATAAATAGATGGAATTGAAGACAATTTTAAACCTTAAATGAATTTATAGTCGAAATAATATAATCTATTTCAGAGTCACGTAATGTTGAGCTTATCGGCAGACTCAATTCTTCATCGTGAATTTGTTCTGTAACCGGAAACGATAATCCATTCCATTCCTTGTAACATTCCTGCTTATGGGGCGGTATCGGATAATGAATTAGTGGTTGTACACCTTTATCTTGAAGATACTTTTGAAATTCATCTCTTTGTTTAGTCCGTATGGGAAATATGTGGAATACATGACTATTCCAATCAGTAACAACCGGAAGTATGATCTTTGGATTTATGATACCATCAATATATCTTTTCGCCACCGATCTTCGTAAACCGTTATCTTCATCAAGATGCTTCAGCTTCACATCAAGGACTGCCGCCTGAATCTCGTCAAGACGGCTGTTCCGTCCCTGATACTTGAACACATATTTCCTGGACGAACCATAATTTGCCAATGACCGGACAACATTCGCAAGTTCTTCATCGTCAGTTGTAACTGCTCCGCCGTCTCCTAAGGCGCCAAGATTTTTCCCCGGATAGAAACTGTGTCCCGCAGCATCTCCAAGCGACCCGGTTTTTCTGTCCTTGTACAGGCACCCATGAGCCTGGGCATTATCTTCAATCAATTTAAGATTACGCTTTTTGCAGACTTGCCCTATTTTTTCGGTATACGCGCACCGCCCGTATAAATGAACAATCATAATTGCTTTGGTTTTTGGCGTTATTGCGGCTTCAATCCTTGCATCATCAATTTGATAGGTAGTAATATTCGGTTCCACAAGAACGGGAACAAGATTATTTTCCGTAATAGCCAATATCGACGCTATGTAAGTATTTGCCGGTACAATTACCTCGTCATATGGATCTATAACACCCATCTCCATATACGCCCGCAATATCCAGATAAGTGCATCCAGCCCGTTGGCTACACCAACCGCATACTTCGTGCCGGTATATTGCGCGTAGTTTGCCTCAAAGGCAGCATTTTCCTTCCCTTGCAGATACCAGCCGGAATCAATAACACGGCTTACCGCTCCGTGGATTTCTTTGCTGTATTGAGCGGTGATGTTTTTTAATGATAAAAATGGAATGGTCATATATAAATCTTTTTTACAGAAGCAAGATTACCGGCAAGCATATCGTTTTTAATTTAGTTTCATTGGATATTAATTCGAAATCATGATCTGGAGGTACTGGTTTGACCTCGGGTGACATGGATGTACAAGTTTTTAAGCTTGCGGTTCTTCGAGAGCCTTCTTTTGCAGAACCCCATAAGCTGTTTGAGCGATGGGGCAGGTTTGTATCCGTTTTTCCCGGAATGACCTTTCCAGCGGATCTATCCCCATTTGCTTGAGGGTATTCTGCAAACGTATCCGATGGCCGATATAGGCAACATGAAAGGCATCTTTTGGACATCCGTTATGCCGGTAATTGCCTTTGCGCGGAAAAGCTTTTTCAACACCCTGATAAATAGATAGGACTTTTACCACTTCCAAAGCCCGAAAAGCGTCATCAAAATCGGCTATGGCCGCACGGTAACTGGCAAGGGCTTCTTTTTCTTCGGGGTAGCCGCTTTCAAGCTCCTGAATGACAAAGGTGTATTCGGCAAGGAGCATAAGGTTCGGATCGGCGGATACCGCCGCTTCGGTAAAGGCACCCATAGCTAACGCAATACCTTCCTCAAAATCCTCCAGCCCCTGTTCCGCCTGGCCTCTGGTACGCCGGGCGATACGGCCGTGGACAATCAAATGAACCGCATAATTGATGCTATTTATCAAGCCAGCCAGGTCCAAACTCAGCATCCGCCTCACTCAGGTTGTACCCCTGTCTTCGTAAAAAATCAGCCCCAACTCTTTCTTTCATGACTTTTGCCAGCCAGGGGAACATGGGGATTTTCGCCCTATACCATGCGCCGGCTTCTTCTTTATCGCCCGTCCGCCGCCTAACGATGAATTCATGGTCAATTGCAAGGCGTTCTTCCAAACTCATTTTCTGTGTCGTCATATAAATCTCCTATAGAAGGCCATTTTCCCTTTCATATTCCGCTTCTTCAAGGGTTTCACCGGCATATTCATCAAGCATCGCCTTAATTTCTTCCAACTGTCCCTCATTCAAGCCAAATTCCAGGAGTTTTTCGCAAATTTCCCCGTAGGTATCGCTGGCGCATAATCCCATGTTTTCAGCCTCCTTTACTCACTATATCGTATTACCTTGGTCTTGTAAATAGTAGTTTGCAACAATATATATTTCCCCGGCTATATCAGGATAGTGTTCTCCAAGCTTCAAAAAAGTATCGATCATTTTATCAGAATACCAGGCTTCTATCTGACTATCAGAAAAGGGTTTTAGCCAATATCCGCCGCTTTTGATTATCTTCAACCCGACTTTATTGAAACACTCGGCAAAAGAATCTGGCCCAAAAATCCGTCTATGCCCATGGCGTTTATCTTTTTCGCTAAAATCATCCGGTCTTGATAAAAGCCCCATCTCAACCCCTGCCTGCCGGTGAATGCTTTTTTTATTCGGCACGGATGCCAATATCCTGCCATTATCACTGATCCATTTTTTACATAATTCTAAAATAGCGACAGGATCTATAACATGCTCAAGTACATGTCCCAAAATTATATTATTATACCGCATGCGACTCAACTCACCACCCGGCTCACCAGGACGATGTTTTGCTTAAACCACCCTCCCATGGAAATGGAGATGATAATCAACACACATGACACATCGTAAAAGGAAAACCGGTGATAGTAATACGCCAGGACAGAAAGAGATAGAAAGAACAAACGTCCGAACTCCAGTCATGAGATTTCATCTCTCCTGCCGTCTGTTGCTCGACACAAACACATATTACATCATATCTTTCTCTTACTCTCA
>BNUY01000044.1 GCA_025997715.1 Spirochaetia bacterium | reverse complement strand
AAGCCGGTATGCGGTGGAATGAACGGTGTGCTCAACATATGCTGACCCTTTGCGCGAGAGCCGCCAGCAAGATCGGATTCCGCCTACGGCCAGCAGCCTAATTTACCCGGAAAAAGTTGTTGCACCCTGTCGGCAAAGCCGGAAGGAGCGGGGCATGCCGGACGCTCATGCGGATGCGAGAATCTGCTCCCGGAGCCCGGCCCCAGGGGGCCCGAATAGGTCTCCGTACAGACCCTTGCGCAAGCAAGATCTTGGACACGCATATGCATTCGGTCCGTCATGCCCCGCTCCTTCCGCTGCGCCATCACTAATTGCGCATACGGCCATTTAGGAGGACCAAGAAATATTTCTATAGGGTGTTCCATATAACGGTTATGACAGTATCACTGTGGCGTAATGGATTCCCCGCTATTTCTGTGCATCTACTTTACAACCAATGTTAGGCGTAGAGAGGGGAAGCCATGCACCTTACATATATGAGGAAGCACGCAGCGGCAAATGGTATTGTGGGTGTCAGTTGAAAGAGATGGGGAGGTGCCTCCGGAGGGGCCCCATCTCTTTCAACTGACAGGCCCCACCGCCAAATCCCTCTTGCGTGCTTTCGGTAACTACGTGATGTGCATGGCTTCCCCGGCCCTGCTAATAATCTTCGATGATTTTAACCAGGGCTGAGTGCATCCTATCCGCCATTTCCTGCTTTTGGGTATGGCTTAGGTTCTTCCGGTCCTCCGGCAGATCCCCATCCTTAAACAAATATACCGCTTCTATGCCAAGAGCTGAGGCAATACGCTCCACCATAAGCAGGGACGGGCTTTTTTTCCCCATTTCAAGCTCGGAAATATAGGTTTGGGCTGATTCGCACTCCTCGGCAAGCGCCATTTGGGAGAGTTTTCGCAGTTTCCGGTACTCCTTTAGGTTTGCGATAAAAAGTTCCTGTAGGGTCATCCTATTCGCCCCGGTATATACTTCCATATTTTAAATGCTATAGGCTGTTAAAACTCTTGACAAAGAGCTTATTGCTGTTTATTATGATTTCTGTTAACAGCTATAGATAATGTTTTGCCGACACGCTCTTGAGGGCGGGTAAATGATTCAGCGCCGGGACTATGCGGGGCATGGAAGTGGTGCAAAAAAAGTCCATAGGACTATAAAAAGGAGATTTTTGTATGAAAAAGCGGGTATTTCTGACGGGCGCAATCAGCCTATTGCTGGTAATCGGGATGGTACTTATTGGATGCGATAATGGAACAACCAGTGGCAGCGGCGGTGATATATTTGCGGGTACCTGGGAAGGCTCCGGTACGTTTAGCTATTTTGATGTGAGCGGCGACTTCAAACTCGTTGCCGCAAATGGGTCTTTTAAGATGTATCTGTCTAACGGTTATGAGGCAAATGACCTCGAAATTGCCCATGGGCCGTATACGGTTGCAGGCAATACGGCAATCGCGACCATTACGCAGACCCTGACATGGTGGAGTGTTGGGAGTATTATAACAAACCAAAACTGGGAAAACTCCGGGTCAACGATAACCGCCGCTATTACCGGTAATTCATTTACCACCGGTGGCATCACGTTCACCAAAAACCCGGTCACATACACGATCAGCGGGAGAATCTCGACCATTGATGGGGGCGGAACCTTGACCAGCGCAACAGTCCAATTATACCAGGCGATTGGGGAATCAAGGGAATGGTATCCGGTAGGAGCAACTGTTAACCCGGACATCAATGGATATTATACGATTACCGGTGTACCTGCCGGCGCGGACTATGATATTGAAGTAAGCCTATCCGGTTATGGCGACCAGAGAACTTCTTTTGATGTAACGGGCAATGTTACGGGGATGAATCTGATCTTGCTGAAAATGGTTGCTAAACCAACCGCGAGTCCTGCTGCCGGTGAAGTTGCTTCCGGCACAACGATTACGCTTACCACCGCTACGGCCGGGGCAACCATATACTATACAACAGATGGAGGTTTTCCTAACACTCAATATTCGTCACCTATTCCAATAACTACTGATGTTACCATTGAAGCATACGCGGTTAAAGATGGCATGGCTGGTAGTGAGTTGTTAAGGGCTGCGTATACCATCCCGGATGCCCCTTTTACCGGTACTGCACCCGGCCTGTATATAGGGGCTGCGGCGATCCCGGAAGCCAATACCGCCACCCTGACCGAGGCCTTGGGCTGGTTGCGGGGAAATGCGGCGTCCAATACGAAGTACACCATTCTGATTGGCGCTGATACAAGCCTGCCGCCAACCACTCTGGGGGGCGATTCCTCCGGGCCAACCGTGGTTGCAAATGGCAAGACCGGCGTCAAGATCATCCTCAGGGGCAAGGATGTGGAACGGAGCATACAGCTTAGCCAAGACGGCAGCCTTTTCACGGTAAAAGGCGGGGTTACGCTGGTACTGGACGAGAATATCACCCTGGTGGGGAGAAGTAGTAATTATGGTCCATTAGTTTGGGTAGATAGTGGGAGTTGGGTGAATGGGAGTTTTGAGCAGGGGAGTCTTGTTATGCGGGGAAATGCAAAGATTACCGGGAATGAATCCATCGGTGAAAGCGGGGGGGTGTTTGTTTCCGGTACCTTTACTATGAATGACAGCGCCTCAGTATCGGGTAATACTGCCTCCGAATCCTCCTCTTACTCCGACTCCTCCGCCGGCGGGGGGGTGTTTGTTTCCGGTACCTTTATCATGAACGACAACGCTTCGGTATCGAACAATACTGCTTCCGCCTCCGCAGCCCACGCATCCTCATCTTCCTCTGCTTACGCCTATGCATCCTCCGGCGGCGGAGTGTATGTATGGGATGGCGCCTTTACCATGCACGGCAATGCTTCGATATCAGGCAATACTGCCTCCGCCTCTGCCTACGCTTCCGCCAACACCTCCGGCGGCGGCGGGGTGTATGTAAGAGGAGGCGCCTTTACCATGCACGGAGGCACTATATATGGCAGCGATGGGGGGGCAAACGCCAACATACTGGGATGGGGTGGAATAAACGGGGGGGCGTCCCTATACGACTATTCGGGCGGAGCAAAGTATGGCAACGGTTCATCTATTGTTTCATTTGGAACATACACCGATGCCACCCTTACGGGGCATTAAAAGGGAGCGGGAAACCCACGAATAATTGATACCAGCCCGGTTTAGCAGACCGGGCTTTTCCGCCGCCTTCTTTCACTCTATCCAGCAGCAGCGCCCCTGCACTTTCATCCAGCCCTGATGCCGTTCGTAATTAGCTTTACTGTTGCATATCCACAGGATTTTCCGCGCTATCCCACGGGATACCTTGGGGATAGTCGCAAAGCCGTCGGTAAAGATAATCAGGCCATCGTATTGCTTCACGTGTTCCGTAAAGTAATTGATCAGGGACTGAAAATCGGTGCCCCCCCGGCCGGTTACCGCTATGGTCTTCCGGGCCTTCTTCATCAGTTCAGGTGTACCCTTTATGGCGGTGTCGAATTGCAGCAGTTCCAGAGCGGTAACGCCGTAGCGGAAAAAACGGTTTACCGCGGAATAGAACAGGTCCAGTTCCTCCGTGGCAATTGAACCGCTCACATCAACCCCTACAAGGAGCCGGGTGGTAAACTGATTTTTACGGCCCAGGTATATAGAACTGTACCGGCGGCTTTGCTTGGTACGGGTGAGGATCTTGTCGCTGGACAGGACCATGGCCCGGAATCCCCGCAGCACCTTCCGGTAATCAAGGACCGGACGAAGCCCCGCGATCAGTGTTTCTACCAGTTCACCGCTCAGGCTGCCCCAGGCTTTACTCTGCACCGCCTGGGTCACCAGGCCCTTCATTTTCTGATCCATGTAGTCATCATCGTCCCAAAGTTCGGTCTCCTCCTCTCCCTCATCATTGTTCCGGGTATCTTCCCCTATCTTTTTTAGCTCACGGTAGTAGAACTCAAAGTTTTGTTTTCGATACTCTTCGCCCTCCCAATAATCCACCGCCCGGTGGGACAGATCCGGAAAGGTATAACACTCGTTCAGGGTAATGTTACTGGCAAGATAGGATAACACCGGGTCGTTCCGTTTTGCATGGCGGTAAGGGTGCCGCAGGAGGAGGCGGAAGGTTTCGATTTTCAGCTTTGCCTCCAACTCGTCCCCGGAAAGGCCCTCCATATAGGCGGGATTGTACTCAATACACCCCCTTCCGGAGCGCAGGGAACTTATGGTATCGTTGGCCTCCAGGCGGTGGGACAGCAGGGTCATAAGCAGCAGAGGTTCCCGCATATACCACCTGCCGGTTATCTCCCTGACCCGTTCCTCTATAACGCTCACAGTTTTATTCCGTCAATAAACCCAATGATGTTTTGGAAGATAAAGGGGGAATTGCTCAGTATCGCTACCTTGGTTTTTGGGTACAGCGGGGATTCGTACAGGGTGGTCCAGTGGGCAAGCACTTCGTTCCGTTTTTCATCGGAGAGCCATTTAATATATGCTTCCAGGTTTGTAATGTACTGTTTTACCTGTTCGTCATTACCCTCAGTCTCAATGATCCGGAAAAAACTTTCGTTCAGGGCGCTTAATTCGTGGGCATCCATCCGCTCCACCTCTTCTTTTGCGGCGTCAAACCCGGAGAGGATTCCCCTGGGATCAATGCCGGTATTGTCCTTCACAAATTCCGAAAACTTAAATGCCGCGCTTATCCCCACAATGCCAGACATAATCTTTTCGACAGTCTCATCTATCTCCCCCGCGGCGGCAAGGATCTCCGAAAGGCGGGTCCAGGAACGGCGGTCCGCCCCCTTCTCCAGCCCCGCATCCAGCATGATGTCCCCGTCAAGGCAGTCAGGGTTCTGTTCAATAAAACGAATGACCCTGGTGTCAAGCTTCTGTTCCGCCGCCCAGAGAAGCCATTCGGCGGCGGTGGGGGAAAAATAGTAAATGTTAAACCGGGAAAGCAATGCGGGGTCCAGGTCGGTAAGCTGGTACTCCTCCCCTTCGTTGACCGCGGAGATAACCCGGCTACCCGGCGGCAGGGTGCGTCCCGCCAGGGTTTTACTGAGGATGAGGTCCATCACGGTTTGCAGTATCTCAGGCCTAGCCCGGTTCAGCTCGTCCAGGAAGAGGACCACCGGTTTATTGTCCAGGGAAAACCACCAGGGGGGCCGGAACTCGGTTTTCCCCGATGCGGCGCCTCCGGCATCCAGGGCAGGCAGCCCGATAAGGTCGCCGGGGTCGCTCATCTGCCCCAGAAACAGGGTAACAACCCGGGCCCCTTTTTGAGAAAAAAACTGCTCAATAATTGCCGACTTGCCGATCCCGTGCCTGCCCACCAGCATGATGTTCTGATGATCCGGGGTCAGTTCCAGGATCCGTATCAGTTCCCGTGTGTTTATCTTTACGCCCATGTATTACTCCTCTTCATACTTCCGAATCTCTTTTAGCAGTCCCGGCATAGTAGCCTGAAAATTTTTATAGTAAACAGGTATTTCCACCTGCCGCTTGTTTTTCAGCCCCACCTGCACCCTGATTTTATCATCATCCTTTTCGGTCCGGAAGGTATAGGGGGTATCCTTTAAAATCGCCTCCAGCCAGGTAGTAATACTGTTGCTGCTTATCTGGAGAATCTTTTCTGTTTTCTCCGCCCGTTCGGCAAATTCCAGGTACTCCCGCTCAATGCCCTCCAGCCGGTTCAGGAACAGGTGGATAAACCCGGTCTTATAGACATGCCATCCCCAGGGTATATTAAATATCTCAAAGTTGACCGCCAGCATTTTTTGCGGCAGGTACCCCCATGTCATCCGGGTATAAAACTCCAGGTTAAGACCGTTCCCCGCTTCGTTCTTTATGGCATAAAAATCATAGTCCTTCCGGTCGGCATAGCGGTTTTCCCATTTGGCGGTACGAAACCCGGGAAGCTGCAATCCCGGGCCGCTTATCTCCGCGTAAATATCGTCTATCGAATCGTTGGTATGCTCCAGAGAGGCGTATAGTTCATTGGCCTTTTTTCTGAGGAAATCCTGTTTTTTCTCACGCAGGGTTCGCATGGGCTTTTAGCAGCAATAGGGCTTGAACCTATGACCTAACGGATATGAGCCGTGTGCTCTACCAACTGAGCTATGCTGCCATGAGGTTCTAATCTACCAAACCCACCCGGTTTTGTCAACACGGCGGCGGCACGTCATTTCTCTGTAAAGGCGTCCGCCATTGCCGTATGAAGTTCCTGGGCCTCTTTGTTCATGCCCGCATGAAGTAAAAGAGCATGGGAAGCGTTCCCTATGGCAACGGTGTATTTTGCCAGATGCAGGAGGTCCTCCGCCAAGTGCCGGAGATCACCTTCGACATGCCGGAGATCATTTGTTTTTATCTTATGGTTTTGATAAATAGTGAAAATGACCCCGATGCCGGTACACAAGGCAACCATAGTTTGAACTGAAAGCAGCTGATCAAGTATAGTTCCCATGAATTACTCCCCGCCGCAATTAGCCGAATGACTAAACCGACCTTTGTTTTGAAACTATACCTAAACAGAAGATAAGTCAAGCCTTACACGTCACTTTTCCCCGTAAATGTGGGCATATTCGTGGAGCAGTTCCAGGGCTCTCGCCTTGCACTTTCCCTTCCCGCAGCCCGTGCCTATCTTGGTGGCCGCCTGGAAATCCTCCCAGGAATGGGCGCCTTTAAGGTAGGCATCCTCCAGATCCTTGTCGGTGATGCCCAGACACTCGCAGACCACCGTGGCGGCCTCTTTGAGCATACCGGCGCGGCCGGTCTTTTCGAGGTGGTCGTCAATGGCCTTGCGGAGGGCCTTGTCCCCCAGGACGGAGCAGTGGATCTTGTTGGCGGGGAGGCCGCCCATCTTTTCCACCAGTTCGTCGGGTTTGATGATGTAGGCATCCCGGATGTTCATGCCTTTGATCGTTTCGGAAAGTACGCTGGTGGAGGCGATGGCGCTGGCGCAGCCATAGGTCTTCCAGTGGACGTCGGTGATGATATCGTCCTTGATCCGCAGGAGCATCAGCATCTGATCCCCGCAGATAAGGTTCCCCGTGAGGCCCCGGGCATCCGCAGGCCAGGTGGACTCATCTTCCATGAGCACGTTTCGGGGGTTTTGAAAATGGTCTTTGACCGTATCTGAATATAACCATTCGGACATATTATACCTCTCTTAAGTTTTTGGAGACGGCGGCTGCGTTGAAGGCGCCGATGATACCGTAGACATGGCCCGGAACCGGGCGATGATGGGCGGTACCGTCTCTATAATATACTCAATATCTTCTTTGGTGACACCCCAGCCGAGGCTGAAGCGGATGGACCCGTGGGCCAGCTCCGGCCCTACCCCCACGGCCATGAGCACATGGGAGGGTTCCAGGCTGCCCGACGCGCAGGCCGAGCCGGTGGATGCCTCAATGCCGCTGATGTCCATGCCTAAGAGGATGGACTCACCCTCGGCGCCGGGGAAGGAAACGTTCAAGGTGTTGGGCAGCACATCCTCGGGATGGCCGTTAATGGTGATGTTGGGGACCGCCGCTAAAAGGCCGTCCCGCAGCCGGTTGCGCAGGGGGCGGATTTCCTTTTCGTAAGCCGCCAGGTTTTGTTTTGCATGAACCGCCGCCGTGCCGTAGCCCAGGATGCCGAGGTTGTTGTAGGTTCCCGCCCGGAAGCCGTCCTCCTGGTGTCCCCCGTGGATCAGGGGGAAGAGGGGCGCGCCGGAGCGCACATAGAGGGCGCCCACACCCTTGGGGCCGTAGATCTTGTGGCCCGACATGGTCAGGTAATCAACCTTGAGGTCGTCCACATCCACCGGGATTTTCCCGGCGGCTTGTACCGCGTCGGTGTGCATCCAGGCCCCGGCGGCCTTTGCCAGTTTCGCTATTTCTTTAATGTCCTGGATGGTCCCGATTTCGTTATTGGCCATCATCACCGAAACGAGCAGGGTCTTTTCGCTGAGGGCCTTCCGGTATTCATCCATTACTACCTTGCCGTATTTGTCCACCGGCAGAAAGGTCACCGTGAACCCCAGGGATTTGAGGTAGACAGCGGAATTGAGCACGCAGGGGTGTTCAATAGCGGTGGTGATAATTTCAGCCCGGCCTGTGGTGAGGGGCTCGGAGGCCAGGCGGCGCATGGTCTGGAACACCGTATTGTTCGATTCCGAGCCGCCGGAGGTAAAGATTACCGTGTTGGCCGGGGCGCCAATAAGCTCCCCCACCGCTTTCCGGGCTTCCTCAAGGCGGGCATGGGCATGGCGGCCGTCGCTGTGCATACTGGAGGCATTTCCGTAGATTTCTAAATCCTCTATCATCGCCGCCTTGACTTCCCGGCTTATCGGGGTAGTCGCATTGTAATCCACGTAGATTCTTTTGTTCGCCATTTCCGCACTCCATAATTCCTAGATTTCACATGGTATTAATATACTCTATTAAAGTTCCCTTGGCAACCTATAGCATACTTTTTTAGTCAGTTACCGTATCTTCCTTTAATATACCCATAAGCATTAAAAAAGAAAAGTAATGAGCATAGGGGAAATATACAATATTTCCGGTTATAGTAGTATCTTACAAGCGCTAGTAAAGAATAGAAAACCCAGGTATACTATTGGAATATGACGGGTTTACATACGCCTTTGCTGGATAAGGCTCTGGCTGAGATGATCCTGTCCCCTTCGGGCTGGCGGGGAATCTTTTCCGGGAATGGGGATGATGAAAGCGCCGCTGCGGATATTAGCCCGGCCCACGGCCTTATCGCCGCCCTTGCCGCGGAGGTCTTTGCCGATTATTTGAAGAAAACCACCGCCGCCCCCCGGGTGATTGTGGGCATGGATACCCGGCCCACGGGACCGGCCATCGCGGATGCGATGATCCGCGCCTTGCTTGCTTCGGGCTGCCGGGTCGAATATGCCGGAGTCACTGCGGCCCCGGAAATAATGGCCTTTGTACGTGCCAACAGCCCTGATAAGCCTGAGGGGTTTGTGTACATCTCCGCCAGCCATAACCCCATCGGGCATAACGGGCTCAAATTCGGCCGTAACGATGGCGGGGTGTTACCGGCCGGGGAAGCAACGCTTCTAATAGAAGAATTCCGCCGCCGTATAGCCGGCTGCCGCAATCCGTTTCGGATTGTTGGGTTGGTAAACGCCGCGGACAACAAAGCCCTGGAGGCGGTGTATGCCGGAGCAGCCCAGGTTAAACGAGAAGCCCGGCAAGCCTACCTCGACTTTACCAGTGAAGTGGCGGCGGGGAATTCCGGGGATATCCTGGGGGTAATCTCCCGTGGAATACAGGAACGGCCTTTGGGTGTGGTGGTGGACTTTAACGGTTCGGCCAGAACTCTGTCCATCGACCGGGAATTCCTGGGCTCCCTGGGGGTGAAGGTCCATGCCATAAACGACAAGCCGGGGGAGATTGTCCACCGCATCGTCCCGGAGGGAGAATCCCTGGAACCCTGCCGACTCTTTCTGGAAGAAATCCATCGCAAGGACCCTTCGGTAATCCTTGGCTACGTGCCTGACTGCGACGGCGACCGGGGGAACCTGGTTTTTTGGGATGAGGGGCAGCACAAGGCCCGGGCGCTGGAAGCCCAGGAGGTCTTTGCCCTGGCCTGCGTTTCGGAACTGGCCCATTTGGTGTGGACCGGGGAACTCCGCTACGACAATAAGGGTAATGCCCTAAATAAGGCGGCGGTGGCGGTAAACGACCCCACTTCCATGCGTATTGACCGGATCGCCCGGGCCTTTGATGTTTCGGTGTTCCGCGCCGAGGTGGGGGAAGCCAATGTGGTGGGTCTTGCCCGGCGCCTCCGGGAACAGGGCTTTACGGTCCGCATCCTGGGGGAAGGGTCCGCAGGGGGGAACATTACCCATCCGTCGGCGGTACGGGACCCCATCAACACCGTACTTTCCCTGATAAAGCTCCTCACCATACGGAGCGAGGGGGATAGGAAGGGGTTCTACGAACTCTGGTGCAATCTTTCCGACCAGACGGAAACCTATAGGCCGGACTTTAGCCTGACGGACATCATCGCCGCCCTCCCCGCTTTTATCACCACCGGGACCTACACCCCGGAGGCGCTGCTCCAGGTACACACCACGGACCACGGCCTCCTGAAAAGCCGGTACCAGCAGGTGTTCCTTCGGGAATGGGAAGCACGGAAAGCATCCCTCCTGAGCCATTACGGCATCACGGGCTGGGAAGCCGCCACGTACAAGGGTATGGAAGAAAAACGGGGCGTCACCGATTTCTCCAGCGCAGGACGGGGGGGGCTAAAGGTCAGCTTTATAAACAAGGCGGGTAATGCTTCGGCCTGCATCTGGATGCGGGGGTCCGGCACCGAACCGGTGTTCCGGGTGATGGCGGATGTGGCGGGCTCGGATACGCGGATAGAACGGGCGCTCATTGAATGGCAGCGCAACATGGTACAGGAAGCTGACGACCAGTAGGTCGTGACGGCCGGTAGGTCGTGATAATGGAGGAACATAAAATGGGGATACGGGGAGAAATCTATTCAACCACTGTTGGGCTGCAAAACAGGACCTACTTCTTTAACGTAAAGGAAAACCGCATGGGGGACCTGTACCTCAACATCGTGGAAAGCAAAAACAAGGAAACCGGGGGCTTCGACCGCCAGTCGGTGATCCTTTTTGCGGATGACCTGCCGGAGTTTCTCAAGGGCTTTGACGATTCCCTGCGGGTGCTGGAAAAAGCGGTCAAGGAAAAACGGCGTTCAGCCCCAAGGGATGACCATCCGCGGAAAAAAGCCGATGCGGCAGCATCCACCGAGGATACACGGGGGAAAAAGCGATACACCGGTAAGTCGACCGGCGATACCCCGAGGAAACCCGGCTCAAATCCTCGCAGTACTTCCGGCACGGTTCACCGCGGAAAACCAAAAGCCGCCGATGGCAATCCCCGGAAGGTTGTGGTACGGAAACGGGACAGGGATGAGTAAGCAGATACGGCATAAGCCGGTCAACTTGAAAAGCCGGTCCCTTTTTGGTACCCTTTTCTCATAAAGGAAGTATTTTGGCAAAACAAAAAATACCTGCCGCGCCTTCCGTGCGGCGATTGCCCTCTTATTTACATACCATACGTCAGATGCAGAGTGAGGGTAATAAATATATTTCGGGAACCCTGATTGCCCAGGAACTGGGCCTGGAACCTATCCAGGTACGGAAGGACCTGGCGATTACCGGGATTATCGGGAAACCCAAAAAGGGGTACCCGGTAACTACCCTGATTGACGCCATTGAACGCTTCCTCGGCTGGAATTCAGTGCAGGATGTGGTGCTGGTGGGCGCCGGGAACCTGGGCAGCGCCCTCATGGGGCATCGGGAATTCCGGCTCCATGGCCTGCATATTGTGGCGGCCTTTGATAAGAACCCGGAGAAGGCCGGGACCACCATTCACGGGGTAAAGGTGCTGCCCATGGATACCATCGAAGCCGAAATCCGTACCTTGGGGGTACAAGCGGCGATTCTGACTATCCATTCCGATGATGCCCAGGCAGCGGCGGATATTCTGGTTAAGGCGGGCATCCTGGGTATATGGAACTTTACCGCCGTAAAACTCAGGGTGCCCGAAACGGTGGCGGTGCAAACCGAGGACCTTTCCTCGGGGTACGCCATGCTCTGCGTAACCATGCAGTCCTACCGGGATGGGGATGACGGAACCGCCCCATAAGCAAGGGGCCGCATCGGACCCAAAAACCGCCGCCCAGGCTGAAATGCTGGCAAACCGGCTGCAAAAGCGGTACAAGCACCTGGGAAAATGGGCCCGGCGCATTGGCGCCGATGCTTTCCGCCTCTACGACCGTGATATTCCCGAAATTCCCCTGGTTTTAGATATCTATGGCGATGCCGTAGCGGGCGCCCTCTATGAACGGCCCTACGAAAAGGATCCCGACGAGGAAGACCGCTGGCTCAAGGCCATGACCGGGGCGGTTTCCGGCGCCCTGAATATCCCCCGGGAGCGGATTTTCCTGAAACAACGGGGCAGACAGCGGGGCAAAGCCCAGTACAAACGGCTCCGGGACAACCAGGGCTTCCACGAGGATGTTCGGGAAGGGGGCTTGCGTTTCCGGGTTAACCTGTCGGACTATCTGGACACGGGGCTTTTTCTGAACCACCGCAAAACCCGGTCCCTGGTACGGGAAGAGGCCAGGGGCAAACGGGTCCTGAACCTGTTCTGTTAAACCGCGTCCTTTTCGGTCTATGCCGCCGCCGAGGCTCTTTCGGTAGATTCGGTGGATATGTCCAACACCTATCTTGACTGGGCAAAAACGAACTTCGCCCTGAACGGCCTCGTAACCGGGGACACCAGTCCCTGGCGGCTCATCCGGGCGGACGCGCTTCGGTTCCTGGAGGATGCGGCGGCAGCGGGCCTTTCCTGGGACCTCATCATCCTGGACCCCCCGGCCTTTTCCAATTCCAAGAAGATGACCGGCACCCTGGACCTGAAACGGGACCACCGGCCCCTCGTCAAAAGTTGTCTTAGCCTGCTCAATCCGGGGGGGCAGCTTCTGTTCAGCGCCAATGCCCGGAGCTTCAGCCTGGACCCGGCGGACTTTCCGGGGACGGCGGTGGAGGATATACGGGAGAGGATTCGTGACGAAGACTTCCGGGGGAAACGGCTGCCGGGGGTGTATCGGTTTACGCCCCCTTGACAATATCGGAGAATTCTGTATATACTTTATATGCTTTTGGGGGGGAAAGGGGTTTCTAATGAAAGAGCATGGGCTCAAATCTTTTGTTATGGGTGTTGCCTTGGCGGCGGCGCTTCTGTTTCCTTCTGTCCCGGTGGTGTACGCACAGGATGCCGGAATCTACGTGGGGATCCTGTCCTTTTCCAGTGATGTCCAAGAACTCAGCAAGAAGCCTGGGGAAAGTAACTTCCTTAAGCTGGATCTTGGGAGTATTGCACTGGATCTTGGTAGTACGGGAGATATGATCCTTCTGGCGCTTGATACATACGCCAATGAGCCGCAAGGCAATGATCTTGGCGGCACCGCCCTGTTTTACGCCGTCCATAGGGCGATGGCCGATTTAGTCGATGCGGACACAGGCGGAAAAGTGTTGCCCAAGAATATTGATTCGGTCTACCTGGTGACTATTACCGACAGCTACGACAATGCTTCCCTCGTCAATGTTCTGAATGGCACGTTCCCCAAAGAACTCACCCCCACCCCGTTAAATCGCCGGAATGAGGCCGCATACGCTGATTTTATCAATAAAAAACTCCTTGAAACCAAGATACAGGGCAAATCTATAGAGGCATATTCCATCGGCTATCCTGACGCTTTGCCGAATCATCTCAGATTTATCGCCAGTAACCCGAAAAATATTATACCCTGCGCACCGGGCGGCTTGGAAAAAAGCCTCTCGGGAATCATCCAAAAGATTAAAAGGGTAAACGATCAGATGACCTTTACCGCCAATTTAAGAGCCCCCTTCAGCGACATCCGTTTCAGGTTCCAAATCGACGAAAGGAATCCGAATTACTACATTGAGGGTACCGTGGTCCGTGAAGATAATGCGTGGCACATTACGGACATTACGTCCAATCCTCCAGACCTGTACGAACCGGGTAGTTGGAAAGATAATACAGAACCCGGGGGGAAAGATGGTATTAGCTTCGATTTTACCATCAATGGTGGAGGTTTCCGCGATGGAACGCCGGGAAAACTATTCCGCCGTATTGAGGCAAACAATGGGGCAAGGTTGTTGGAAGATACGAATGCCCAACTGCATGTATATAAAAGACCCATCCACGAACGGAAATCAGTGGTGGTATATTTCCTCCTGGACAACAGCAAATCCATGGGAAATAAAAAAATTGAGATTAGGGATAGCCTTAGCCGGAGTATCAACTCCATCAAGGCAGGTAACGACAACCCTTGATGTCCCCTGGTCCACTACTTGATGAGCCAGGGGGGAAATATCTTGATGTACAAACGGTGGTCACCCAATGGCAGAATTTTATTGCCGAGGATCGCCGGAGTTTTTCCCCTCTGGAAAATCGTTTGTTCGGATGGGACTTCAAATCCGCCAATGTCCCCGGCGACGCTCCCGGTACCGGGGATTATTGGGTGCAAATAAGTCTTTTTAATGGAAGCAAAAAGAAAGAAGCGGATGAACTGTTTCGGGCGCTTAAAAAACACATACCGAATTTACCTGATTCCGGTTTATCAGACAGAAACCGGGAGCGGGAGCGGTACGCCGTTCGTATCGGCCCATTCAAATACGATTGGGAAGCCTGGAGAGTTGCCCGGGATATAATGACCACCCGGTAACCCCCCAGTTCCCCCAGTTAGCGCTGAGCCAGTTTTTTTCCGTTTTCCCCGGTGACGTTCCGCAGATTTTCCGCGTAGGCCACATTGACAGACCAGCGGCCGGAAAGGTCAGCAATCGACGGGGCGGACCCGTGGAAAATATTGTAGTACCGGGGATCCACCCGGGCCTGTTTCAAGGGCTCCTTCGTGGCATACCCTTTCAGGTGCTGGATCTGCGCCCTCACTCCCAGCACGGCTGAAGGAAACTGCACACCCCGGTTCTGCTCGTCGATCACGCCGATGCCGCCGAAATTGTTCGAATTCCTGGTCACCAGACCATCGAATTTAAAGAAATTCGTTTCCACGCACATCTGCGAAAAGGCAATGTCGTGGTTGACCCCTTCGGCAGCCGCCTCCGTGATATACATCTGGGAAAAATCCTGGGCAAATCGTTTATCCAGAGCCGGATTTTCCGCGAGTAAAACATCGGCCAACTGTACCTTGGTCAGTTGGCCTTTCCCCATAATGGCGCCGGAAGAGGGTATGGCCGCCACTAGATTCGACTTAGGCGATTCAGCAGCAAAACCCTGAACCGCGACCCCTGCTAGAGCAACCACCAGGGTTGCAAGTGCTAATTTACGCATCATATTCCGATCTTCGGAATATTACCGTCAATACTTTAGGTCTATTTTAGAGTCTTCCATGTAAAGCGGCATTGTTGAAGCTATAATTTAAAAATAACACCAGCCTAAGAGACGGTTTGTCTTCAATCATATTAAATGATATCATTTCTCTTAATGCAAATCTATGATTGGAATTTCCAAACGCTTCCTGAAAACCCATATTCACATGAAAACTATTTGGAATATAGAAATCTGTCGTCAGTCCTCCGCCAACATTCCAAAGAAACTTATTGGTAGGGGACGCCAGAACGAAATCCACGCCAATTTCTTTATACGTAAGTTTTTCCATATCCTGAAATGTATTAAGATGAAGCCCGAAACCAATTCCTGCATCAGCATCATACCAGGAACTTTGAAAATTTGTGTTGATTGAATACGTATCAGGCTTATACCAATAATCCTGGGATGCAACACCAGGACCAAGGCCGGCGTCAAGTTGGGTGACTATATCAGCAGATGCGGCAGCCGATATGCCAATAAAAACCAAGGTAAGCAAAATAAATCTTCTTTTCATCCAATCATCCTCAGTACTAGGGTGTAAGCATTCCTGCTTATTTTGCCTCCGGGGCAGGTGAGATTTTCATTATAGTGTGATCTTCTTCGTTAATCACCGCTAAAAGACGAGGCCGCTCTCCTGCTTTATCGGTTTTATTTACCTTTACGGTGTAAACAAAACCACCCGAATCTCTCGTTTTGAATTCAAGTGATTGTTTATTATTTGACGATCCGATGACTGGGCGACTATTGGGTGATGATCCGACAACTGGGCGAATATTGGATGACGCGCGTACTTCGGGCAGCACCTTCCGGTTTAGGTCAAGTAGTTCAAAAAAATTTGTTTCCGGATCCGGGTAATAATAAAGTAGTTCTGCCCTATCTATCTCCTCGGTCTCTTTACCAAAATAAATCCCCAAGGCGCCATCCGGCAATATAGCCCCTATTCTCCCTAACATTTCAAGTTCAATAAATCTTTGTTCTCCACGGAAGTTATTATCAATGTTAATTTTTCCATCTTCAACGCTTTTCCTGACGTCCAGCTCCATCCACCTTTTTAATTCAAACCCTACATTTGAATAAAAACGAATGCCCTCCTTTTGTTTATAGGAGAGCTGCGCGAGATCTTCTTTCGTAACAAGCCGCATAGATGCAGAGTCAGACGTAGGCGTACTTACGTCTACGTCTACGTCTACGCCTGCGCCGGGGTCGGGGTCGTCTCTCAACTCGGCATTGAGGGTTTCATCCTTAAATTCCTTCTTTCCGCCTCCGAATACGCCGAATATAATCACCATACTGAACATCGCCGTAAAAAAAACATGCTTCTTCATTTCTTTCTCCATTTTTGTGTCATTATGACACGATTCTGAACCTATCCAACGGGCAACGCCCGCCATTACCTGCCTCTTGCACTATTGCCGCTGCTGTTTCCGGGCTTCCTCAAGCCCTTTCTTAGCTTCTTCGTTTTTTGGATCAAGCTTCAGGGCTTGGGTATAGTCAATAACTGCCTGCCGATAATCTCCCTTCATGGAATACGCGTTACCACGGTTGTTATAGGCCGGGACAAGTTTGCTATCCATGCTGAGCGCCCGGGTATAGTCCGCTATTGCCTGGTCATATTCGCGCTTATCCCTATACGCAGTACCGCGATTGTTAAAGGCAGCGGTATAATTAGGATCAATCCTGATCGCCTGGGTATAATCCGCTATCGCCCGGTCTATACCGCTCTCCGTATTCTGATTCTGATAGGCAAGAGCGCGATTGTAATAGGCAGCCGTATCATCAGGATCAATTCTGATTGTTTGCGTGTAGTCCGCTATCGCCTTATCTATATCGCCCGTGTAGTCATAGGTGTACCCGCGATTGTAATAGGAGGCGGCATCATTGGGATCAATCCCGAGGGCCTGGGTGTAGTCCGCTATCGCCCGTGCTGAATCGCCCCTGGTATTATACGCATTACCGCGATTCCTATAGACAAGGGCATCCTTGGGGTTAAGTCTGAGGGCCTCGGTATAGTCCGCTATCGCACGGTCTAAATCGTCCCTGTTATGATACGCAATGCCGCGGCTGCTGTAGGCAAGGGCATCCTTGGGATTAATTTTGATGGCCTGGGTGTAGTCCGCTATCGCACGGTCTAAATCGTCTTTATGCAAATACACCGTGCCGCGGCCGGTATAGGCATTGGCATTATTGGGATTAATTTTGATGGCCTGGGTATAGTCCGCTATCGCCTTATCATATTCGCCCTTATCCAAATACACCGAACCGCGGCCGGCGTAGGCCTTGCCATTATTGGCAGTAATTCTGATTGCCCGGGTGTAGTCCGCCAGCGCCAATTCATAATTCTCCCTGTTGAAATAGGTATCACCCTGACTGCTATAGGCCTTGATAGTATTGGTATTTATTCTAATTGCCTGGGTGTAGTCCGCCAACGCGTCGTCTAACCGGCCTTTGTTATGATACGCAAACCCCCGGTTGAAATAGGCGGTGGCATCATCGGCATTCAGGCTGATTGCCTGGATGGAGTCCGCTATGGCCGAATCATAGGAGCCTTTGTCGTTATACGCAGCGCTGCGATTGTCATAGGCCAGTGCAAGCTTGGGATCAAGCCTGATGGCTGCGGTGTAGTCCGCTATCGCCTTGTCTATATCGCCCCTGGTATGATAGGCATTACCCCGGTAGTTATAGGCAGCCGCATCATCGGGATTAATTTTTATTGCCTGGGTGTAGTCCGTTATCGCCTTGTCATATTCGTTCTTATTAGTATATGCACTACCGCGATTCCTATAGGCTTGGGCATCCGTGGGACTAATTTTGATTGCCTGGGTGTAGTCCGCTATCGCCTTGTCATATTCACCTATGTTGTTATATATACCGCCGCGATTACTGTACGCACGGAAATGATCGGGATTAATGCTGATTGCCCGGGTGTAGTTCGCCACCGCCGAATCATAATCACCCATGCTGAGATACGCATTGCCCCGGTTATAATACCCGGAGGCAAGCCGGGGATTAAGCCGTATAGCCTGCTCGAAGTCTGCGGCAGCCCTGTTATAATCGCCCTTGGTATAATACGCATCTCCCCGGATGGTATAGGCCCAGACATGCTGGGGGCCAAGTTCAACTGCCTTGGTGTAATCCACCAGGGCCATGTCTATTTCGCCCTTGGCATAATACGCGTCCCCCCTTAGGTTAACGGCAGCCTCATAATCAGGATCAATGATGATTGCCCGGGTGTAATCCGCTATAGCCCTATCATAATCGCCCTTGATATGGTACGCAACGCCGCGAAAGAAAATAACAAATTGATTGTCCGGTTTAACCCTGAGAGACTGGGTGTAGTCCGCTATAGCCCGATCATAGTCACCATTGTTGAAATAGGCGTCCCCCCGGTTAACATAGGCATCGGCGTTAAGTCCGAGCGCCCGGGTATAGTCCGCTATCGCCTTATCATAATCCCCCTTGTTGGAGTATGCATTACCACGGTTGACATAGATAGCAGGATTATTGGGATCAATACTGACCGCCCAGGTGTAATGCGCTATCGCCTGATCATAATTGCCCTTTTCGTAATACGAATTCCCGGTATTCACCAGTAAATCCTGGGTATTCCCTTTCGCCTCGTCTGCCGCATGGACCGTAACCAGCAGGGAGAACAGCACCGCCGTCATTAGCATTTTCTTCATACATTCCACCTCTATGCGGGCGCCCCCTCCCTAATACCCCCGTGTATTCCGCGCACTTTCAAGATTCTGTTTTGCAATGTCATTATTGGGCTCAAGTTCGAGTGCTTTGGTAAGGTCTTCTATGGCCTTGTCATAATTACCCTTGTTGTAATACGCCGTACCGCGGCTGGCATAGGCCACCGCATTATCGGGAATAATTTTGATTACCTGGGTATAATCCAAAAGAGCCCTGTCATAATCGCCCTTGGTATAATACGCATTACCCCGGTTGTAATAGGCGGCGGCATAATCAGGAGTAATTCTGATTACCTTGGTGTAGTCATTTATAGCCTTGTTATAATCGCCCTTGGCATAATACGCATTACCCCGGCTGTAATAGGCAGGGGTAGAATTGGGATATATTTTGATTACCTTGGTATAATCCTTTATAGCCTTGGGATAGGCGCCCCTATAGGTATATGCATTCCCCCGGCTGGTATAGGCGGCGGCAGGGTTGGGATCGAGGCGGATTACCTTGGTATAGTCCTTTATGGCATTGTCGTAATCGCCCCTATAGGTATACGCAAGACCACGCTGGTTATACGCGGCGGAAAACCCGCGGTAAAGCTTAATGGCTTCGGTATAGGCCGCTATTGCCGTATCAAAATCCTGCTTTGCGGCAAAGGAAATGCCGCGGTCCAACAGCAAAGCGGCGTCCCCCTTGACCCTGCTTGTCACACAGGCTGAACATAATAGCATTACTAAGGCCGACGCCATTAAAATCTTTTTCATCCCTAACCTCCAATTAAGCCCGAACCATCCCCTTACCAGGGGATAGTCCGGGAAAACAGCGTCCCGCTTATTCGACTACCGGTTCACTGCTTACCGCCGGGCTTACGGTAGGCTTCAAGGTGTTTCTCCCCACCCGT
>BNUY01000043.1 GCA_025997715.1 Spirochaetia bacterium | reverse complement strand
CGATGACCCCGGTAAAGGCGGCCCCCACCCCCATAGGCAGGGTTAGGGGAACCGGGTCAACCTTGAACTTCTCCTTTATATCCGCCAGGGCTTTGTCGAAATCCGCCCGTTCCTCATCCATAGCCCTGGGCGCCCCCAAGGGGCGGCAGCTTCGGCACTTCCTGGTGTTTCCCCGCCGGGGACAAGGGTTTCATCCCGGCAGGCTTCCTACGGTTCTGGCGGCCCATTATGACCGGGCGGCGGGCAGCCCCGGGGCAAACGATAACAGCGCTGCGGTATTCATGCTCCTGGAAGCGGCCCTGAAGATGCGGGATGAGCAGCAACGGAACGCCCTGATTATCTTTACCGATAAGGAAGAGCTTTCCCCTGGGGAAGGCATACGGGAACAGGGCTCCTATGGGCTGGCAAAGAGGCTGCAGAAAACCGCTTTGCGGGATTGCCGGTACTTCATCTTCGATGCCTGCGGGTCCGGGGACACCCTTGTCATCTCCACCATGGCGGATCATCTGCTGAAGAACGAAGGCGGCCTTGAGGCGGCCCGGCGGCGGCAGACCGTCAAGGCCCTGCGTGATGACGCCCTGCAAACCGCCCGGCAGATAGGGATGAAAAAAGTACTGCTGGCCCCCACCCCCTTTTCGGACGACGCGGGCTTCCTGCAGGCAGGGCTTGCGGCCCAAACCATCACCATGCTTCCCTCTCAGGAGGCCGCCGCGCTGGCGTCCCTGTTACGAACGAAACCGGCATGTATCAATGCCCTGGTCAGCCGGGATGCCCAAAAAACCGGGGAAACACTGCCGCTGCCCGAAACCTGGCGCATCTTCAACAGCCCCGCCGACGGCCCGGAGCGGCTTACCCCAAAAAACTTTGACCGGGTGGTTACCTTTGCCTGTGCGCTCTGCACCAAAAAACATTTTTCTTGACAATCCGCCTATACCGATTCATTATATATCTGTCTATAAAAACATAGGAGTGTGTCATGGCTTATACTACGGATCTCATCAAAAATATTACTATCTCCGGCCATGGGGGTACCGGAAAGACCAGCCTTTTTGAGCGGCTGCTGTTTGCGGGGGGGGCGATTCCCAAGCCCGAAACCGTGGAATCGGGAAAAACCGTGGGGGATTCCACCCCCGAAGAAATCGAGCGGAAGATATCCATCCATGCCGCCCTGGCCCATATTGAGCGGCAGGGCCGGAAAATTAATATTTTTGATACCCCGGGATCATCGGATTTTATCGGGGATGTGATCCTCACCTTTCGGGCCTCGGAATTTGCCGTTCTGACCATTGACGGCCGGGCGGGGGTTCAGATTGAGACGGTCAAGCTCTGGCGCAACCTGGAGGGCCGGAAAAAGCCCCGGGGGGTCTTCATCACCAAGATGGACGAGGAACGGGCGGATTTCGACAAAGCCCTGGCGGATATAAAGGAGAAGTTCAAGGTTGACCCGGTTCCCCTAACCCTGCCTATGGGGGTGGGGGCCGCCTTTACCGGGGTCATCGACGTATTGCATGAAAAGGCCTGGTTCATTGATGCGGGGGGCGGGCTGGAAAAAGAAGGGGCCATCCCCGATGCGTATAAGGAAGCCGCCGCCGCCGCCCGGGAGCAGCTTATTGAGGCCGCCGCCGAGGGGAACGACACCCTGATGGAGCATTACCTCGACAAGGGCGCCCTGGAGCCGGATGAGATCCGGAAGGGGCTGATTGAAGCCCTGGCGGATCATAAGATTGTCCCCGCCTTTGCCGGGGCGGTTTTGAAAAATTCCGGCCTCATCCCCTTCCTGGACTTTCTTGCCGAAGTCGCCCCCACCCCCAACACCGCAAAGGATATCGTCCTGGATGCCGAGGGGAAGCAGCAGGATGTGCCCATTGATACCGAAAAGCCCCTGGCGGGCCTGGTTATCAAGACCACCTATGACCAGTTTTCGGGAAAGCTGTCCTGGGTCAAGATTATTACGGGCAAACTTACCGCCGAATCGGATATTTTCAACGTATCGGAAAACAAAAAGGAGCGGATAGGCAAGCTTTACACCTGTGTAGGAAAGAAACTGGAAGAGGTGAAGGAGTTCTTCACCGGTGATGTGGGGATCATTTCCAAGTCCCCGAGCCTCCGTACCAACGATACCATCAGTGCGGTGGATGGCGCGCTCAAGTTCCTGCCCCTCCGCTTGCCCCAGCCGGTCCATTCGGTGGCGGTAAACGCGGCGGCCAAAAAGGACGACGATAAGCTGGGTGAATTCCTCGTCCGGGCGGCGGAGGAGGACCGTACCTTCCAGTACCAGTTTAACGCGGAAACCAAGGAAACGGTGATCTCCGGCATGGGTGAACTCCAGGTGAATATTATTTTAGACAGGATAAAGCAAAATCAGAAGATTGAGGTGGAAACCAGGGTGCCCCGCACGGCCTACCGGGAAACCATCACCAAGAAGGCCAACGCCGAATACACCCACAAGAAGCAGACCGGGGGTCACGGGCAATACGGGAAGGTCTTGCTGGAAATTGCCCCCCTCAAACGGGGCGAAAACTACCAGTTTGTCAACGCCATCTTCGGCGGGGCCATCCCGAAAAATTACATCCCCGGTGTCGAGAAGGGGGTCCTGGAAGGGATGGCCGCGGGCACCATGGCGGGCTACCCAGTGGTGGACGTGGAGGTGAAGGTGGTGGACGGCAAGTACCACCCGGTAGATTCCTCGGAACTGGCTTTCAAGCTGGCCGGACGGAACGCTTTCCGGGAAGCCATGCGCCAGGCCGGCCCGACATTGCTGGAACCCATCAACAACCTTACCGTTTTTGTGGAAGAAAAATACCTGGGGGACGTTATGTCCGACCTTTCAGGCAAGCGGGGCAAGATCCTGGGGCAGGATTCTCTGGGGGGCGGCATTGAGGAGATACGCGCCCAGGTTCCACAGGCAGAATTACTGCGCTATTCCATAGACCTGCGTTCCATTACCAGCGGCACCGGGTCTTTCAGCGTGGAGTTTGACCACTACGCGCCTATTTCGGGGCGGATTGCCGAGGATGTTATTAAGGCTGCGGAGGCGTTCAGGGTCAAGGAAGAGGAAGAGTAGGGCTACACATACCCCAGGGGAATAACCTTGTCTTTTTCTCCCAGGGATGTGAGGCTTGGATATAAACAGATAAGCCCCCCGGGTCCCCGGATTGTTCCGGGGATATTTTCGATATACCGGAAAGCATGCAGGTCCTCCGGGCGGGGGCTTGCGTGTTTTTTTATTTCCAGGGGGTACAGTGTTCCGTTCTCCGCTATTAAAACATCTATTTCGTGCTGTTCCTTGTCCCGGTAGAAATAGAGCGGCGGTTCCCGGCCCGTATTGGTATAGGACTTTATAATCTCCGCGATACAATAGGTTTCAAAGATTGCCCCGGCGGCGGCGCCCCGTTCAAGCACCGTTGCGGTATTCCAGCCGGATAAATAGCACACCAGGCCGGTGTCAAGAAAATAGAGCTTGGGGGTCCGGATTGCCCGCTTAAGCATATTGGTGTGATAGGGCTGGAGCAGATAAATGATGTTGGATGCCCGGAGTATGGACACCCAGCGCTCTATGGTAGACACACTAAGGCCGATATCCTGGGCTATGGAGGTGTAGTTAAGCAACTGACCGGTACGGGCTGCCATGGCGGTCATAAATTTCAGGAACGCAAGTTCATCACCAATGTTCACCAACTGCCGTACATCCCGCTCAATATAGGTTTTCACATAGGCGCTGTAAAAGAGTTCCCGGTCCGTATCCGGGTTTTGAAGTTCCGGCAGACAGCCCTTCAAAATCGCCTCCCAAATATCCTTGCTGTTACTGGGCGATACCGATGATTTTCTTTCGGCAAAATAGTCCGGGCTTGGCAAAAAGGGAAGCCGAAAATCAATGCCCTCAATTTCCCGCCGGGAAAGCCCCAGCAGATTCAGTATTCCTATCCGGCCCGCCAATGACTCACTGACATTCTTCATCAAAACATACTGCTGGGAACCGCTCATAAAAAAAAAGCCCTTTTTTCGTTTCCCGTCATGGACACCATCGGCTATCATTTTTATATACCGGAACAACTCCGGGGCGTATTGTATTTCGTCCACCACCACCGGGGGAACATGGGTCTCAAAAAATCCGCCGGGGTTATTTACCGCTTCCTGGTGTTGGACAGGATCATCAAGGGTGACATAGGGCAAACGGGGATACCGTTCCCTGAGCAACCGGGTCTTGCCGGTCTGCCGGGCGCCTGAGATAAGCAGGGCGGCAAACATCTTTTCCGCCCGTTCTATCGCAAATTCCAGATGACGCTTTATATACCGATCCATATATGGCTAATTTATTATTTAATAGTATATTAGTCAAGAGAACGTGAGTTCCCCGGCATGACAAACGCATAGGAAAAATAATGAAGAAAAGAGAAGAATTTTAACCGCGAAGGCGCCATCAGACCTATGGTCTGCGGCGACGAAGGAAGAGAGAAAAAGAAGAGTTATTCCCTGGTTTTTCTTCCCTTTGTGCGCCTTTGTCGCCTTCGCGGTTGATTATTCTTCATGATTTTTGGGGGGTTCGGGATTAATAAAAGTAAATGCAGAAGCCCTGAGTTCCCCGGTAACAAAAGCTTCCGTCCCATCCTGCCCCTGAATAAGCAGCTCCCCCCCAAGGCCTATGCCGCAGAGCACCCCCTCCACTACCCTGCCTGAGTCTGCGGCCCCGGCGATAAACCGCACCTTCCGGCCCTTCATATAAAGCCGCTTCTCCAGCCGTTCCCGCCAGCCGTCTCCTGTTTGGGCTGATCCCTCAAGTTCGGCGTAGAGGCGATGCAGGAAAGCTTCCAGTAAACGGAACCGGCTATCCGGGGGCAAAGCCTCTACCCTGGTCTTCCCCAGCGCCAAGGCAATGCTGCCCGCCTTGTCCCGGATATCCGCAGGAAATTCCGTCTGCCCCACATTCACCCCAACGCCGATATACACATTCGCGCCGTCCCCTTCGGTGAGTATCCCGGCGGCCTTGCCAAAGGCCCCCGCTTTAGGCAGTGGTATCATCACATCATTGGGCCACTTCACCTGGAGGCGGCCCTGAAGGGCGGGGGCGAAATCCTCAATGGCCAGGGCTAAGGCCAGCCCGGTTCTGAGGGTGAGAGCCGGGGGGATGGCGGCGATACCGGGGTAGCGGAGCAGGATGGTAAAAAGGAGGTTTTTGCCCTTTTCAGATTTCCAGGGGCGGTTTGCAATGCGGCCCCGACCCGCTTCCTGGACATCGGCGACTACCACCGAGCCGTGGGGTTCGTTCAGCGACGCAAGGTTCCGGGCATCCAGCATGGTGCTACCCGTGGTTTCCAAATGAAAAACCGGGGCGGAAAAAGGATTGTTCAGGGGAATTTTCTTCATATAAAACATGTTTTAGTAAAACACTCCTTTTTTTTACGAATCAATTTTAGTTTTTTTTCATAACCCTATACCGGTTTCCATCGTCACGGTATACGTTGCTTATTATTTTATAGGGAATCTTACAAAAATTATTTGAAAAGAAAAACCCCATGTAGTGACACTAAAATAAGAATATGTTATTATCATAAATGGAAGGATTTTAAATGAACATCATACGGGAAAAAGCAGCAATGAACGTAACAACCATTAAGATTATTGCAATAGTCTTAATGGTTTTCGACCATATTCACGAAATGTTTGCGCCTCTGGGTGCGCCGCTGTGGCTCACCTGGCTTGGCCGGCCTGTATTCGCTTTGTTTCTGTTTGCGGCTGCCGACAGTTGGCACTACACAAAAAACCGCAAGAAATACCTTTTAAGGCTGCTAGGCGGTTCCTGGACGGTGACGATATTAAGCGGGATAGTAGGCTGGATATTGCCGAATGAAAATATTGTGTTGATGAATAACGCATTTACCACATTTTTCGTTACCGCGCTCTATATGCTCTCCTATGATGTATTGGTGGATGGCCTTAGAAATAGAAAAGCGGGGAAGATTATTGGGGCAATTGCGTTATTTCTTGCGCCGATAGTGATTGCCATGCCGTTTTTAAGGGCGATGAATATTGACTATTCTTCGCAGATTGTGCAAAGAATAGTATTTACCCTGCCATTATTACTACCCAACATCATTTTCATTGAGGGCGGAGTCGGAATGGTTTTAATGGGGCTGCTGTTTTACATTTTCCGCAAATGGCACTGGGCTCAAATAGCGGCTTTGGCGGCGCTGTCGGTATTGGCGTTTGTGATAAGCAAGGGCGGGTCAGTCCAATGGATGATGATTTTTGCAGCTCTTCCAATGGCTTTATACAATGGGGAAAAAGGGCGGGGCATGAAATATTTCTTCTATATTTTCTATCCTGCGCACATTTATATATTGTATAGTATAGCCACGTTATGGAAGGTTTGATTACTAGAGGAAAAATCGAAAGCTTCCGGAAGTATTACTATCAAAATCGACAGAATACTCTGGACCGGGGATTGTGATGGAAAAGAACAAATATCAGAGTGAACTTCTCGGTTCTCTGCACGAGACAGCCGTGCCTAAAATAGTAAAATCGAATTGGGTTGACGTTAACTCGAAATCACCAGTGTAGGCTTCACCTTTATAGTCCCTGGACTTTTTACACCGCCTCCATGCCCCGCACGGATCGGCGCAGAGCATGGAGACCACCGTCTTAAATCTACTTTTTGTTGAGCGTTATCTCATTACGGATGAGACCATTTTTCAGCCTCATTACCGTAGATGAATCTCTGTTGACATCCCCTGCGCCTTTGCTGTCATTGCATTGAAGCTTCGCGTGGGTGACGCTGTCAGGAGTATATGTCCCGCGCAATTCTACCGATTTACCTTCGCTATCATTCGTTCGCAATAGCCATCCGGTTCCCTCCATTGTTAAGGTTACCGGCGCCCATATTTCTGTAGGCGGTCCGTCGGTATGTGCTTGCTTACCGGCTAACCACTGTCCGGACCAAGTCCCCTCAAACGGATTGGCCACGGTGACCTCAAAGGTATCGTTCCTGCCTCCAAGCGTGACCGTAATCCTCTGCTTTCCTGCGGCAAATTTATCATATCCGCTATACTTTGGACGCGAACGATCAATCAGCGCCAGACTATTCCCCGGCCATGTTCCCTGAATCTGAATGCCGGAAAGCTCAAGTTCTTCCCCAAGCTGATAATCCAACTTATCCGGCCGCCTGTTAACCGTCAGAGCTTGCAATGCTATATACGTTACCGGGAAACTCGCCCTCTTTCCCGAATAGGTGACCGTAACCGTCTGCGCCCTTCCCTGGGTTATATCATAGCCGGAGAGGTTCTCTTTCGTGATCGTGATCTGCCTTTCCCCCATGCCCTCTTCCCAGGTACCCTGTACCGCGAGGCCCGCTAATTCGAGTTCCTCGCCGGTAAAATACTCTATCTTGTTTGGCGGAGACACCACGGAAATCGCCGAAAGACCGGCAACCCGCACCGTAAAGTCCGCCTTTTTCCCAAAGTAAACGGCGGTAATAGTCTGATTTCCCGGCTTGTCCTTGTCGTATCCCGAGAATTTCAGCCGGCCTGCCTCAATCGTTTCAGCGGGAACCGCATCGTTCTCAAACTCGGCTCTCGCTGAAAGACCCGCCGGGCTAAAGTCATCCCCCTGCATAATAACCGTTGTAGCCGGAGGCGCCGTGATAGACAGCTTTTCCACCGGCACAACCGTCACCTTGAAGGCAGCGCTCTGCTTCTTCACGGTAACGGTCACCGTCTGCACCCCCGGCGTGGCTGTATCGTAGCCCGAGATGGACGGACGATTCTTAGGATCATTCGTTATATCTCTGCTATCTTTTTTAAAGTGCCCCATGACTACCAGCCCCGATGTGTCCAGCCGCTGTCCCTGCCCGTAGACCGTCTGAACAGGCGCAGTGCTGACTTCAATCGACTGGAGGGTATTGCACCCGCTCAGCCCGGCCATGATTACCGCCCCTATGGCGATAATCCCCACAATTCTTACTTTCATAAAACCCTCCTATAATAAGCCGCCCCAAGACGGCGTAAAAGCCTCAAATTCCTTATAACATGCTCTTTTCAAAATATCATGTAGCGCCTCTGTCATTTAAAGCTTACAAGTCAAAAAAAAATCGTATGCACAAATACTATCGAATTTATGTAAAGAATTATACGGTATTCTATGTTGTTATTGACGATACTATGGAAGTCCGGCGTTTTATGTATACTCCTTTAGGAACGAAAATATCAATAAAGAATAAGGTCCGCGAATTTTCGCAAATGTTCGCGAATAAATCAAATACCCGGAGCGTATTATTCGCGTTAATTAGCGTTTATTCGCGGATGAATTCTTATAATTTCATCCCCAAAGCAGTATATTCACGGCGGGATATTGATAAGCTGGTATAATTCGTACCTCTTGTACCCCACGCCCTCATATGCTATAATCCCCAATCTATGCGTATCGTCTGCCTTGACCTTGAGGGGGTGCTGATCCCCGAAATCTGGATAGCCTTTTCCGAAGCTGCGGGGATCCCCGAACTGCGAAGAACCACCCGTGACGAGCCGGACTACGACAAGCTCATGGCGTTCCGGCTGGACCTCCTGGCCAAGCACCGCCTCAAGCTGGCGGACATCCAGCGGGTCATCGGAACCATGGCCCCCCTGGAAGGCGCCGTGGAATTCACCGCCGCCCTGCAAGAGCGGACGGCCCTCATCATCCTTTCCGACACCTTTGAGCAGTTCGCCAAGCCCCTGATGGCCAAACTGGGCTACCCTACCCTCTTCTGCAACAGCCTTGAAACTGCGTCAAATGGCTCCATCACGGGCTATAAACTCCGCCAGAAGGAGGGCAAGAAAAAGGCGGTGCTTGCCTTTAAGTCCCTCAACATGGAAATCTTTGCCGCCGGGGATTCCTTCAACGACCTGGCAATGATCCGCGAAGCCGACGCGGGCTGCCTCTTTCGCGCCCCCGATTCGATCAGGAAAAGCAACAGCGATATTGTTTGTGTGGATACCTATACGGAACTTCTCGCGCAGATAGATACCTTTTTATAACGAATTGGTCTTTGTCAAGCCGGAAATTTCTAGTATGATGAACCCATGAAAACGACGAATATCCTCGGTGCGATCATGCTGATGGCTTTTTGCGGCTGCGGCGCGGAAAAAATCACCCTCGGCCTCAATACCGGCGGCGGGGAAGATTATGAATCGGAACGGGCCATTGTGGAAAAATTTATCGCCGGGCCCGAAATGGGCGCTCTTGGAATAAAAACTGCGGAAAAAGATAAAAAACCGGGCATACTGATTGATTTCTTTTCGGCCTGGAAGGGGAATCTCCCTCCTGGGGCTATCATCATGGATAAAACGTATGTTGTGCCCGTGGACGAGGCCCCTTCAAAACGGCGAAGCGCAGCTTTGGCGGACTGCCTCAACGGAACGGAGCGGCTGGTACCCCTGCCGGAACTTGCGGCGCCCTTCACCGCCCTGCGGGTCGATGATCTAAGCGTTGATGCTGATAATTATCCGCTGGTACAGTTCAGGGGCATCACGATTCACGCCGCCGGGGAAGCTATGGAAGAAAAAATAAAACTTTTGACGGCGGCTTTGGGGGATTACCTTGCGGCTCTTTATCCGCCTGAAGAAACGCCGGAGATAACCTGGATCGCCTCGGGGGGAGACGTGATGCTGGACCGGGGGGCCGCGGAAATTCTTTTTCAGGAAGGCCCGGCGGGAATCTTCGGGAAAACAGCCGGAATGCTGGCCGGCGCGGATATTGCTCTTATAAACCTTGAGGGGGTGGTCTCGAGCCGGGGGCAGAAGATTACCAAATCCTTTAACTTCCGTTTTGCCCCCGGCGTGGCGGCAACCCTCAAATGGTCCGGCATTGACGCGGTGCTTCACGCCAATAACCATGTCTACGATTATGGCGCCGATGCTTTTCTGGACAGCCTTATGTGGCTAAAACAGGCGGAGCTTGGCATAGTGGGGGCGGGCCGTAATGACGACGAGGCCTCGGACCCTTTTGTCATGCCGCATGGCGGTGAGACCTACCGGGTTTTCGGCATCGCTTCTTTTCCCCGGGAACGGAATGGCTGGGACGGCGTAACGGCGGCAGCGGAACCGGATAAACCGGGGATGCTCCACTCGGGAAAAGGCGGCGCCGAAAAGCTCAAGGCAAAATTAGCGGCGGCGCCCGGTTCCCCTGTTACGGATATCCTGCTTTTCCATGGCGGGGTGGAATGGTCCCGCAGTCCCGATAAAATCACCCGGGATCTTTACACGGAATTGATCCGATCCGGGGCGGATCTCATCATCGGTTCCCATCCCCATGTAGTCCAGGGTTTTGAATGGGTTTTGGACAAGCCCGTGTTCTGGTCCCTGGGAAACTATGTTTTTGGCGGTATGGGTAACACCGACGGCGGCGAGGAAGGTCTCTTTATCCGGCTGGGTTTTTGGCGGGGCAAAATGGTGTATCTGGAACCCTTCGCCCTGAGCCTTTCCCACACGAGAACAGACATAGCGCCGGAAAAAAACCTGGCGGATTTTTATACATTATCCGATGAACTGAAACCGTGAGTGTACAATTACTCCCGTGAAATAAGCCTTCGCAGAACCTTATCGTTGTGCCGCCAGTCATGGGCGCTTTTGACCCGGAGGTCCAGTTCCACCTTCCAGTCCAGGATGCGGTTCAGGTCCTTCTGTGCGGCTTGGCGGATGGCCTTTATCATTTCGCCGCCCTTGCCTACCACCATGCCCTTCTGGGATTCCCGTTCGGTGATGATGAAAGCCCGTATCCAGAGCCGTGTTTTTGCCGGGTCGTCACCTTCGCTGTGCAATTCCGTGTCCGCCACCTCCACGTACAGTGAGTGGGGCAGTTCCTCCCGCAGCCGGTTGATGGCCTTTTCCCGGATGATCTCGGCGATGCGGAAACCCAGGTCCTGGTCGGTGTAGTATTCCTCCGGGTAGAGGGGCTCCCCGGCGGCGGCCATATCGAAAAGGCAGTGCAGCAGTTCTTCTGCGCCTTCGTTTTTCAGGGCGGAGATTTTGAAGATCCGGGAATCGGGAAGCTCCGGAAGCCGCCGGGTAATAAAACTGCGCAGCCCTTCAAAGTCCGCTTCCCTGGCATCCATCTTGTTGACAGCCGCAACCAGGGCTTTTCCGGCAAAAGGGGCAAGGTCTCCGGCAATAGCCTCTTCCTCGGCGCCGGGGGGGCGGGCGGCGTCCAGCAGGTAGAGAACCAGTTCCGCTTCCTGCACCGCGCGGTCCGACACTTCCATGAGTTTTTTATTGAGCTTCTTTTCCGAAGCGTGACGGCCCGGGGTGTCCACAAAGATGAGCTGTCCCTCGGGCCGGTTGACGATGCCCCGGATAGCGTTCCGGGTGGTCTGGGGAACCGCACTGACGATGGCCACCTTTTGGCCGCAGAGCAGATTGACCAGGGTGGATTTCCCCACCGAGGGGCGGCCCACCACCGCTATAAAGGCTGATTTTTTTTCCACGAATTACTCAATAAGGAGCTTGCCCAGGTTAGCCACCTCCGGCATCTGGGCATAGAGGGGTTTGCGGCCCTTGGCCTGGGCTTTATCCGCTTCCACCAACAGTACAAAAAGCTCGTTCAGGAGATCCGCCAGAACCTGGAGGTTGGAAGCGAAATTGCTCATGGCCATGTCCCGCAGAACCTTGTCGGGGCCTGATACGGCGCCCATGTTCTGCCGGTTCCGGAGGCCCGGGATCAGGCTTGTCCGGCATTGAAACACCAGATCCGCCGCCGCCGCAAGCTGGCGGTAGAGTTCGTCCAGGTCATAGCCCTGGTACACCCCCGCCTTTTCCATGAGAACATCAATCAAACTCCACTTCAATTTATCAATGGGAAGCTGCAACAGCGCAGGGCGGATAAACCGGTTCGCCACATTCGTGCGGTAATGCTCGCCTATGCGGTCGATAAGCCTGATTATCTCCGGATCTTGAATTTGCATGGTATATCATTATACTTCCTAAAATGATACATGGCAAGCATTTTTTGACACCCCTGGTCCCGGCTCTTCTCTTGTTTCTGAACTCCTGTGCGCCGAGTTCCACTACCGCGGTATTGTGGACCGACCGCCCCGAATTTGCCCTGTACGCCGAATACTTTAACGCCGCCCAGGGGACGTATAAAATCGAAACCCGGTATTTTGAGGAAGCGGCCCGGCAGTTAACCGGTAATAATAGCAGCTACCCCGATATTGTGGCCGGAAGCTGGCTGAAAAGCACCGCTACCCGATCGCTGTTCCGGCCCCTGGACAGACTTTTTAAGAGGGAAAAGCTATCCCGGGAATCCTTTTACCCGCCCCTGCTTGCCCTGGGGAATATCGACGGCAAACAGTACCTGCTCCCGGTGGCTTTCAATATCCCCACCCTTATCTTCGCCCGGGACACGGGGGAACTCCTGTCCAACCCCTTCACCCTGGGCCTTGAGGAACTAAAAGCCTTGGGCAAATCCTACAACGTCGAAACCAACGGCGTATATTCCCGGATGGGTTTTTCCCCCTCCTGGGATGACGATTTTCTCTTTGTCAGCGCGGTCCTTGCGGGCGCCTCGTTCCGGGAGGCGTCTCCCCTGACCTGGGACAACGATGCCCTGGAACGGTCCCTGGCCTATGTCGAATCCTGGATACGGGAGGCCAATACGGACATTCAGGCGGAGGATGATTTTTCCTTCAAGTATTTCTACGATCCTCCGGCCAAACTGGTCAGCTCCGGGCGGACGCTCTTTTTTTACATGCCCAGTTCCGACCTGTTTACCCTTTCCCCGGAACAGGGCGCCAACTTGGATTTCCGCTGGATAGCCGGGGAGGACACCATCCCCATCTCGGAGGACATGGTTTATTACGGCATTTACCGGCAGAGCCACGCTCAAAAGGCCGCCGAGGCATTTACCCTCTGGTTCTTTCGGGAGGAGACCCAGCGCTTGTTCCTGGAAAATGGGAAAAACAAGCGCCTTAACGAAACCCTGTTCGGTATCGCCAACGGCTTTTCCGCCCTCAGAACCGTGACGGAGCAGGTTTTCCCCCAATTCTACCCCAGTCTCCTGGGCCACATGCCCCCCGGCAGCTTCCTTTCCCCGCCGAACATCCTTCCCCGGAACTGGACCGCCATGAAGGAACGGGTCATCCTCCCTTACCTGCATGACCGCATCCGTGCCGCCGGCCGGGGGGATTCCCTGGAGGGGCGGCTTTCGGACTGGAGTCGGTTGAATCGGGGGCTTTAACTAATGAGTTAGTTCCAAAATAAGAATTTAACCACGAATGACACGAAAAACACGAATAAGAATTGTTTTATTCGTGTTTTTCGTGTCATTCGTGGTCTGTCTTGCATTTTGGAACTGGCTCTAATCTTTCTATTTCACCTTCCGATATTGAAAGAGAAGGAGAAAAAGATGAGCGTCGGGGGTTCCGTCAACAGTGCAGTTCCCAGCATTGGATACGCAATCAGCGCCTCAGCGGGGGGAAAAATGTCCCTGCCCGTGGCCCCTGCAAACTACATCTATTCCCACTTCAAGCATGTTTCCGGGACCCCTGCGCCGGAAGGAAGCCGGGGGGTGTCCATCAGCCGGCTAAAAATACTGGATGTGCTCATTGACCAGCTCGCCCAAATCAAGCAGCGGCCTGAACCCGCCCTGCCCACCGATGCCTCCGATGAACGAATTGATGCCTTGATAGACCAATACCGGAACCAGATCCGCCAAGCCCAGGCAGCCAGCGCCGCCATGCCCTACAAACCTGCGCCCGCAAGCTCCGCCGGGGCCGTGGTCAACATGGTAGCTTAGTGCTATACTAATCCTCCATGGACGCCACCCGCACGAACTTACCAGTTCGCAAACTCACCGTATCGGAACTCACCGACCAGATACGGCAGACCCTGGAAAACTCCTTCGGCCCTTTGATTGTTGAGGGGGAGCTTTCCAACTGCCGGCCATCCAGCACGGGGCATCTTTACTTTACCCTCAAGGATGCGGGGGCGGCTATTTCCGCGGTGATGTTCAAGAACCAACTGCGCTTTCTTACCTTTACGCCCCGGGACGGGATGCTCCTGCGGGTCCGGGGGCATATTTCGGTATACGCCCAACGGGGCAGCTATCAGATTATCTGTGAGGAGATGGAGGAGGCGGGGGCCGGGGATATCCTTGCCCTGCTGGAAAAGCGGAAACGGGCCCTTGCGGCGGAGGGGCTCTTTGATGAGTCGCGGAAGAAGCCCATTCCCCGGTTTCCCGCCGTGGTTGGGGTGGTAAGTTCTCCCACCGGGGCGGCGCTACGGGATATCCTCACTATATTGGGGCGGCGGGCCGGGGGTATCGGGGTGCGTATCCTGCCCGCGCCGGTCCAGGGCGCCGAGGCGGCGGCGATTATTGCCCGGAGGATCGAGCAGGCTAACCGGTGGCAGTTGGCGGATGTGCTTATCGTGGGACGGGGCGGGGGGTCCCTGGAGGATTTGCTGCCGTTTTCGGAGGAGGTGGTGGTCCGGGCGATTGCGGCATCCGTTATCCCCGTGGTAAGCGCCGTGGGGCATGAAATTGACTGGGCGTTGTCGGACTTTGCGGCGGACCTCCGAGCCCCTACCCCTTCGGCGGCGGCGGAACTGGTCAGCGCAAGCCGGGCTGAGGCGCTGGAGGGCATACTGCGGGCAGGGGTGACCCTGCGGGAAACCATGGAGGCGCGGCTTGACCGGGCGCGGCTTCTTATCAAGCCCTTTAGCATAGCAGACCTGGAATACCGGTTCCGGGGGATACTGCAACCCCGTCTGGTACGCTTTGATGACGCGAAGGAAGCCCTGCTTACGAACCTTTCCGACAGGATTAGCGATCTGCGCCGCCGCACCGAACTGGCCCGGGTAAACCTGGAGGCGGCCAATCCCCAGGCCATTCTGGAACGGGGCTTTTCGGTGGTGCTCCGGGAGAAAACCGGGAAGGTGCTGCGGGCTGCCGGCGAAACCAAACCCGGAGAAAAGCTTATCATACGTCCCCTTTCGGGGATTATCACCGCGAATGTTGAAACGGCAGATGCCACACTGGAGGATGACGCGTGAAAAACTTTGAGGAACGGCTGGAACGGCTGGAAGAGCTGGGCGAAAAAATCCGTAAGCCGGATATTCCCCTGGACGATGCCCTAAAGGCTTTTGAGGAGGGGATCAAGCTGGCCCGCTCCCTGGAGAAGGACTTGGAAAAGGTGGAAAGCCGCATTGAGGTATTGATGAACGCCCCCGAGGAAAAACCCGATGCCCGGCCTGAGTTGGGCCTCTTTGACGACGAGGCCTAGGATGGAAAGCGGGACCTTGGTGGAGCGGACCAGGGTCCGCGTACTGCCCCCGGAGGAGGCCCGGAAAATAGCCGCCGGCGAGGTGGTGGACCGGCCCGCCGCCCTGGTTCGGGAATTCCTTGACAACGCCATCGATGCCGGGGGAACCACCATAGAGCTGATCATTGAGGGCGGGGGCATACGCCGTACCGAAGTGCTGGACGACGGGAGCGGCATGGGCCGGGAGGACCTGGCCCTTTGCTGGCAAACCCACGCCACCAGCAAGATCCGTTCCCTGGGGGACTTGCTCACTGCGGAGACCCTTGGCTTCCGGGGGGAGGCTTTGGCGGCGGCGGCAGCGGTTTCCCGGCTGGAAATCCTCACCAGTACCGACGGCAGGGAGGCATGGCGGCTTGCCGTGGGCCCTGCGGAAGACTACCGGATAGAGCAATTCCGCCGGGCAAAGGGGACCAGCGTCCGCTCACTGGGGCTGTTCGACACCATCCCCGCCCGTAAACGGTTCCTCAAACGGGAGGGCAGCGAGGCCGCCCTTTGCCGGCAAATATTTATCGAAAAAGCCCTGGCCTTTTACCCCCTGAACTTCCGCTTTACCCAGGATGGAGCCCTCAAACTGTTTTTCCCGGCGGTTTCAAGCCGGAAGGAACGGTTCGCCAACGCCCTGCTGGGAAAGCAAGAAGGCGCTTTCCTCCACGAGATAAACGCCCAGGGAGAGGGCTTTAGCGTTGCTATCGTGGTGGGGGGGCCGGAGTTATTCCGTAATGACCGGCGGCAGCAGTATATCTTTGCCAACGGCAGGAGGATACAGGATTACTCCATGCAGCAGGCCCTGGAATACGGGACCCAGGGCTGGTTTCCCAACGGAACCCATCCGGTGGGGGCGGTGTATATTGACGTCGATCCCTCCCTGGCGGATTTCAACATCCACCCGGCAAAACGGGAGGTCCGGTTCAAGGACGGCGGGGCTATCCATCACTGCATCACCTCCGCGCTGCGGAATTATATGCACCACAGTACGCTGGCCTCCCAAGGAGGCTCCGTCGCCGGTCAAGCGCCGCACCAGTCCGCATTGCCCTACGCGGCTTCATCACCGCCCCTGGCAAACTCTGACCGTATTACTGCGGCAATGGCAATGGATGCGCTGCTGGAGTGGCCGCCTGAATTCGCTCCCCTGCCCGGCCGCAGACTTCCTGCGGACAGGACAGATGATTCAGGCGGCATGGTGGCGGAACGCAGCCCGGCCTACGGTAATGGAGAAGCGGACATAGGTTCGGGGGCAGTAAAACTGCGGTTTGCGGGACGGCTCTTCAATCTGTTCCTGTTAGTGGAACTGGGGGAAAAGCTTTTTATCATCGACCAGCACGCCGCCCATGAGCGTATCCTCTACGAAAAGTTCCTCAATAACCCTATCCCCACACAGGAACTGCTGATACCCATACCCTTCTCCACCGAAAGCGAGGAGGATGACACATTCCTCGCCGCTCACCGGGAAGAACTTAACAAACTGGGGATCGGTATTACCGGCGGGGACGGCGGGTGGACCATTGAAGCCCTGCCCTCAGGGTGGCAATTGGGGGACGGCGAAACCCTGGAGGAGATCCTCAACCTGAAAGCTGCGGGAAAAAACATGGCGGAGCACTGGGCCGCCACCCTCGCCTGCCACGGGGCAATAAAGGACGGGGACTACCTTGACGATACCGCCGCCCGGGAATTGATCGAAGCCGCCCTGGCCTTGAAGATTCCCCGCTGCCCCCACGGAAGGCCCCTCTGGGTTGAAATAAGCAGGGATGATCTGTTCCGGGGCGTACAGCGAACCTGAACTAAAAATCACGACAAACGCATGAAAGGATTTCTTAACCATCTAATCCAAAAAAACGGATAAAAACTAAGAATTTAACCACGGACCACACAGACCCTCACAGACAAAGGAAAGGATAAGAAAGCAGGAGTCCGTGGCGTCAGTGAGGTCTGTGGTTAATCCTTAGAAATTCTATCTTAATCAGTGAAAATCCTTCAATAATTTTTTTCATGCGTTTGTCGTGAACTAAAAATTCTTCGTATTAGGAGTTTTCTTTTAATTCCTGGAGCTGTTTAATGTTCCGCAGTTTGAAGGTGGCTTTTTCCTGTATCTGCCGGACCCGCTCACGGGTAATGCCCAGGAGCCGGCCGGTCTCCTCCAGAGTCAGGGGGCCCTCCCCGGCAAGGCCGAAGCGGAGCTGGATGATCCGCATTTCCCGTTCCGACAGCCCGGAAAGGATGTTCGCCATGGTTTCCTGGAGGGTCACGGAGAAGACCATCTCGAAGGGCTCCTGCAGGGTATCATCCTTGATCAGGTCCGCCAGCCGGGTAAGATTGCCGTCGTCCACGATGGTGTCAAGGCTGGATGTCTCCTGGGTAAGCTTGACAATCTCCTTGACTTTGCCCAGGGGAAGGCCCAGGTATTCCGACAGCTCTTCGTCGCTGGGGTCCCGGCCAAAATCCTGGGTAAGCTGTTTCGCTACAAAGTAGCATTTTTTAATGGTGTTCAGCATATGGATGGGGATACGGATAACCCGGCCCTTATCGGCAATGCTTTTGATGATGGCCTGCCGAATCCACCAGGTGCCATAAGTGGAGAAGCGAAAACCCCGGGTATAGTCGAACCGTTCCACCGCCTCAATAAGCCCGATATTGCCCTCATCGATCAAGTCCAGCAGGGAAAGACCCCGGTGCTGGTAGTTTTTGGCAATGGAAACCACCAGCCGCAGGTTGGCATTGATCATGCGGTTTTTATAGAGTTGGAGGGATTCCTCCAGCCCGGATCGTTCTTCGGACTCCTGGTCCAATTCCTGAATCCGGGTGCGGGTATTCACGATTTTTTCCCCTATCTCCTGCTCTTCCTGCACCGTTAAGAGGCGGAATTTGGAAATTTGCCGAAAGTAGAGCGCCAGGGGATCCGTTTCTTTTGCGGGCTTTGATTTTTTCGCCCCTTTTTGTAATCCGGGATTCGTCATCCGCTTTTCCGTTTTTGATATTGTTTTTGTCATTATGTTACCCTTCCATGGTTTTAACTATTTCCTCTATGTCCGGGGGGCAAGGGCGGGGTCCATTGACACACTATTCCGGTATACCATGAAGAACAACTGGGGTTTCTCCGACAGCGCATCCATGCCCAGCCGTCCCAATTCTGTTCCCTGATTAACCCGGTCGCCCTCCTGTACGGATAAACTTTCACAACCGCCGTACACGTACAAATACCCTCCCGTAACCTGGATTATCGCCACCTTCCCAAAGCCCCGGTAGGGTCCGGCGGATATTACCACCCCCTCTTTCAGGCTCTTTACCGGCTCATTCCTTTCCCCAATAAGAACTACCCCGTTTAACTTGCCGGTCATATACGCCATTTCCCGGGCCAGTATCGGCCAACGGACTTCATTGACAGCGGTAGTTTCCGCCGGGGGGACGCTCGTTCCGAGTTCCTCCTTCAGCGAAGGGGGAAGTACCGCTACGGCCGGGCCGATCTGGGGTACCCGTAAACGCTCCCCGGCCTTCACCTTGTAGGTTTCCGAAAGATTATTGGCTGAGCAGAGGGTTTTTAGGGAAATCCCGTACTGCCGGGCTATGCTGGTGAGGGTTTCCCCCTTGGCAACCAGGTGATCCACCAGTGTTTGCCGTTTGGAGGTAGCGGAAATGGTTGTTGCGGGTCCGGGAATACGGACCTTCTGCCCCAGCAGAACACGATCCGGATCCTTAATGCCGTTGAGGTCCAAAATATCCTGGGGCTTCACCCCATAGGAACGGGCTAATGAATAGATGGTATCCCCCTTTTGGATAACATGGACCTTTTCATCCGCGGACGCCAAAACCGCGAATGCTAATGCATCGACCACTAAGAGCAACCATAAAAAACGGGAACGTAGCTTCATCTGTCCAATATCGGCAGGTTCACGACTTTTTATAATACCCTCTCAGGAAATATATACTGTTTTCATACGCTTAATGCTAGTCAATTATCTGAAATCCCGCTATTTTGTAAAAGATAACCCTATTTTCCGTTAATAAACCATACGAGGAGATCCTATGGCGGTAGAAATAGAACTGAAAGCCCATGTAGAAAACCCGGAGGCAATGAAGGCCGCAATCTCCCTTCTTACGAGTTGCTTACCCCTTTCCTTTGAAAAGGACGACTGCTACTGGGTCGCTGTTTCCGCAGGGCTTCCCAAGTCCGGCGTGCGCCTCCGCCGGGAAAGCGCCCGGTATCCTAACGGCAGGACGGAAGAGAAGGTCCTGGTGACCTATAAGTCCAAAGAGGTCCGGCAGGGGATTGAAATAAACGACGAGCGGGAATTCACCGTTTCCGATGCGGATGTTTTCACGGAACTGCTGAAACGGCTGGGGCTTGAGCCGGGGGTGCGGAAACACAAGCAGGGCTGGGCCTGGACCTATGGGAACATCCATGCGGAGCTCGCCGAAGTATCGGGCAATACGCGTTCGGACTTACCGATCCGCAACCTGGGATGGTTCCTGGAACTGGAGA
>BNUY01000042.1 GCA_025997715.1 Spirochaetia bacterium | reverse complement strand
GGGGCGGGGGAGGCGCTGGAGGAGGGGAGGATAATTATTTTGTCACGCAAATCCTGCGTATGTATACGAGACCAGCGATTCATTTGTTCTGCACGCAAAGCCACTCCACAACCCCGTTCCGACATGTAAAGGAATATATCGCACGGGAAGAAAAACGTCAAGTAGTTTTCACCCAACAACCACTTTCCATTCATTAATATTTCGATCTTTGTAAAGAAAATTCACCCCGACCTTAAACAGCTTCTTTCCGTTTCCCTGCCAGGGCAGCAGATAGTCTTTACTGTCTATCTGGGCCAGCGCCTCCCCGGCGGATTTGTTCAGCTTGAACTCAAAACAGTAAACGTAGTTTTTTGTTTCCACTAGGCCATCTATGCGGCCGGCGGCAAGGCGCACCTCGGAACGGCAGCTTAGACCCAGCATCCGGAAAATAAGATGAAACACGGTTTGATAGTACTTCTCGTCTTCTATTTGAATGTCATAGGGCACACCTGCCAGAAATGACTTAATAGCATGTACCGCGCCGTCAGCATCACCCTGTATAAGCGCCTTAGGCAGCGTCCTGGACAATGCCCGCAAATCAGTTTCCGGTGCATGGATATAATGTTCCATTAATGATTTTGAAAAAGATGTCCGCACTTCTTCATTGGGGTAATCCAAAAAGAATTCGTCAAATTCTTCATCATAGTTAACAATGGTTAGGTATCCAGATTGGTAGAGAACCGGAACTGCTTCCATGTTTTCGGCGTCAAACCGTTTAAAATCAGACTTCACCAGGCTCATCTGTTCCAGGTTCAGTATATCGATCTTTTGATCTTCTATTAATTTGACAAGAAAAGTGGGCGTTGCGGTATTATACCAGTAGCTTTCGAAGGTCCCGTTCAGATCAAAGTGGTTTAACAAACCAAAGGGATTATAAACGGTAAGCAGATTTTCCGAAAAACGGTAGCCATTATAAAAATGTTTAAGCTCGTCAAGATATGTTTGCCGATCCAACTTCTTATTCAGGATCACTTGCCCTATCTCTTCCGCAAAATCCCGTTCCAGCTCTTCCTGGGTGATCCCGCAGAGATCATTATAGCGGGGATCCATGGAAATATCTTTTAGATTATTCAGGTCCGAAAATATACTCACCTGTGCAAATTTGGTAACCCCGGTCAGGAACACAAATTTCAGGTATTCATCGTAGGATTTCAACACGCCATAAAAGCCCTTGAGTACGCTTCGTATCTTTTTATGCACCTCGGGATTGTCAATAGTAGAAAGCAGGGGCTTATCGTACTCGTCGATGATGACCGCAACTTTTTCGCCAAAGGTGTTGGATAAATTCGTTAGCAGCCATATAAACCGGTCGCTTATGTTTTCCCCCTTAAAGGGAACTCCATATTTTTTTGCGCACAATTCAAGCGCGGTATTAATACGGGTATAGAGGGTATCAACGCCCAGATCGTAATTCCCGGGGTTCAGGTCGATTTTGATCACCGGGTGTTTTTTCCAGCCCCATTCAAGGGAATCTATCGCGAGCCCGGCAAAAAGCTCCCGCCGCGCTTCAAATATGGCGCCCAGGGTGGAACAGAGCAGCGACTTCCCAAACCGCCGGGGACGGGATAGAAAAAATACACCCCCCGAACCGGTCAGCAATTCATGGATTCGGGCCGTTTTATCCACATAGACGAAGCCGTCCTCCCGAATTTTAGCAAAATCCTGTAATCCAATGGGAAATTTTCGGCTCATTACCCGAGTATAGACCAAATGCGTTCTATTGACAATCCGGGGCTTGGAATTTACACTTTATATAGCCTACTATTTTTGTATAGTTTGTCAGCTATTATTGTATGCATAAGGGAAATTGTGAACAAACAGGAATCTGCGCAGGAAGTGCTGCGTTTAGAGGGGATTGAAAAGAGCTTCGGACGCGGGAAGCGGACGCCGGTTTTGCGGGGGCTGGACCTTTCCGTGCGAACCGGGGAGTTCATCACCCTCCTGGGGGCTTCGGGCTGCGGGAAGACGACGACACTGCGGATCATCGCGGGGCTGGAAAAGGCGGATGCGGGCAGGGTGTTTCTTGCCGGGGCGGATGTGGGAAGCCTGACGCCTGATAAGCGGGACGTGAACATGGTGTTCCAGAACTACGCGCTGTTCCCCCACATGAACGTGGCGGCGAATATCGGCTATAGTCTACGGTTAAAACGCCGGTCCAAGGCGGAGATACAACGGACGGTGGGCGAGGTCTTGGCAATGGTCCAGCTTTCGGGGTTTGAGGGGCGGCTGCCCGCAGAGCTTTCCGGGGGGGAGCGGCAGCGGGTGGCGGTGGCCCGGGCCTTGGTAAACCGGCCTAAGGTACTGCTTTTGGATGAGCCCCTGGGCGCCCTGGATTTGCAGCTGCGGCGGCAGATGCAGTTGGAACTGAAACGGCTTCAAAAGCAATTGGGGATTACCTTCATCTATATAACCCACGATCAGGAAGAGGCGCTCACCATGTCGGACCGGATTGCGGTGATGCGGGATGGCCGGTTTGAACAGATCGGGTCTGCGCCGGAGGTGTACGACCAGCCTAAGACGAGTTATGTGGCGCAGTTTGTGGGAAGCGCCAATATATTGAAGGGAACCGTTTGTGCGGGGGGAGATCCCCTGGTGTTTGAGCATCCTGCGGGGCGGGTCCGGGTGCAAAACCGGGGGATAGGGGTTGAGCCGGGGGAAAAGCTGACGGTGGCGGTGCGCTCGGAGTACCTGGTACTGTCAACGGAGAATCGGGATGGCGAAGAAGGGCTTGCGGCAAGGGTTACGGAGAAAAGTTTTGCGGGGGGACAGCTCAGGATTACGGTGGCGCTGGCGGGGGATGAGGAGACGGGTGTCAGGGAGACGCTGGTGGCAAGCCGGCATGGGATAGATTCGCCGCTAAAAGGCGGGGAAAAAGTGCGGGTGAACTGGGCGGAAGCGGCGCAGGCGGTTATTGTGGATCGGGAGGAACCGGCATGAAGCGGCCTCCCCTACCCCGGCTTACCCCGGCGCTTCCCCTGTACCTCTTTACCCTGATCTTTGTGCTGGGGCCGTTGCTCTATATGCTGGTCCTGAGCTTTATGCGGCGGGAAGGGGCCTGGGGGGTGGCGGCGGCGTTTACCCTGCGGAATTACCGGCGCATCGGGATTCCCGAATACGCGGGAACCTTTGTCCAATCCATCAAACTGGCGCTGTTCAGTACCGCCATGGTGATCCTTATGGGGTATCCTTTCGGGTATTTTATGGCGCGGCTCCCGAAGCGCTGGCGGAGCCGGGTCATGCTGCTGTTGATCATCCCCTTCTGGACCAGTTCCCTGATGCGGCTGTACGGCTGGATCATCGTGTTCCGGGCCAACGGGCCCCTGGACGCGGCCTTGATGGGCTTGCACCTTACCAAAGAACCGCTGCGGCTGCTCTATAGTTACCCGGCGGTGGTTACCGGGATGATCTACGCGTTGCTGCCCTTTATGATTTACCCGGTGTTCGCCAGCGCGGAAAAGCTGGACCGGGAACTGGTGGAGGCGGCCCGGGATCTGGGGGCATCACCGGTGTGGGCTTTCCTGACGGTGAGCCTGCCCCTGACCATGCCGGGGCTGTTTTCCGGGGTGGTTCTGACGTTTATTCCCTCCATGGGGCTGTTCTTTATCGCCGATATTTTGGGGGGGAACAAGGTGGTGCTGGTGGGAAATCTGATACAGGAGCAATTGATGAAGGTACACGACTGGCCCTTCGCTGCAGCCTTGAGCGTGGTGCTTATGATCATGACCAGTGTGTTCATTTATTGTTACCGGCGCATCTCAAGAACACTGGGGGGCAGCGGTGATTTGGAAGGGCTGGTATGAGCTTGAAAAAGGGCTATGTCGCAGTAATCCTGTTTTTGATGTATGTGCCCATACTGCTGGTTATTATCTATTCCTTTAATGCCGGGCGTTTGAGTTCAACATGGAGCGGGTTTTCCCTGCGGTGGTACGGGGAACTGTTCCGGGATCGGTCCATGTGGAGCGCCCTCTGGAACAGTGTGATCCTGGCAGTGGCCGCAAGCTTTTTGGCGGGGGTCATCGGGACCCTGGGGGCGGTTGGGACACAGGGCGATTTGGGAATCTGCGCCAGGACACTGGAACACCTTTCTATTCTGCCCATTATGATCCCGGAAATTATTCTGGGGATGGTGTTGCTGGCTTTCTTTTCACTGCTGGCGTTTCCCCGGGGGATGGTCACCCTGGTAATAGCCCACACGTGTTTTTGTATACCCTACGTGTATATGGTGGTTAAGGCGCGGCTTGCGGGGCTGGATAAAAGCTATGTGGAGGCGGCGAAGGATCTGGGGGCGGCCCCCCGGCAGGCGTTTTTCGACATCACCCTCCCGCTGATACTGCCGGCGGTTGTGTCGGGGATGCTTATCGCCTTTGCCATGAGTTTTGACGACGTGATTGTCAGCGTGTTTGTTACGGGGCCCAATACCAATACCCTGCCCATCAGGATTTTCTCCCAGATTAAGACGGGGGTTACGCCGAAAACCAACGCGCTCTGTACATTGCTCTTTGTCGCCACAATACTACTGTGTTTGATATCCGCCGCTGTGGGCAAGCCCCGGCACGGACAAAATAAAGAAATTATAGGAGATCTGAAATGAAGAAGAACCGATTTGTTGTATTGGCGCTGGCTTGGGCATTGGCCCTTTTCCTTATTCCCTTAACAGGAATACCGGCAGGGGGCTCACGGGAGGGCAAGGCAAAAAAGCAGCTTACCCTCTATACTTGGGCGGGAATGTTTCCCCAGGAGATTCTCGACGGGTTTGAGAAGGAAACCGGGTACACCATTAATTATGTCAACTTTGAGGAAAACGAAACCATGTTGACGAAGCTGCAAACCGCCAAGGGGGGAGATTACGATCTCATCATCGCCGATGACTATATCATCGAGACCGCCATTGCGGAAGGGTTGGTGCAGAAGCTGGATAAGGCAAAGCTTCCCAATTACCGGAACATCAATCCCAGCTATCAGAAACCCTTCTACGATCCCGATGATGCGTATACGGTCCCCTACGGCGCCGGGGTGCAGACCATTGTGTATGATCCGGGCAGGGTGTCGGTGAGCATCAAGGGATACGCCGACCTTTGGGATGTAGTCCTGCGGGGTAATGTCGGACTGATCGGCAACTACCGGGTCATCAACGGGATGGCGCTCAAGGTGCTGGGGCAAAGTTATAACATCAACGATACTGCGGTGATCCGGCAGGCGGGGGAAAAGCTCCTGGGCCTTGCGCCAAATATCCGGCTGATCCGGGACGACAGGCTGGAGGAGGAACTGCTTTCCGGGGAGATTGCCGCAGCGGTGATGTACACCTCCCAGGTAACCACCGCAAAAATGGAGAACCCCGGCCTGGCGGTGGTGTTCCCCTCAGAGGGAATCGGGTTTGGGATCATGGGGAGCTTCATCCCCGGCAAAGCGCCGAATCCCGATGCGGCTTACGCCTTTCTCAACTACATCCTGGATGCCCGGCGGGGGGCGGCGTGCTTTGAATATCTGGGGTACTACAGTACCTACTCCGCTTCGGACCCCTATATCAGCGATGAATACAAGCCCTTCCTTACTCTGCCTGCGGGGTTCAATGTGGATATGGAGATGATCCGGAATATCAGCGAAGAGGCGGAGGAGGAACATAACCGGGTTTGGACTGCGTTTAGGGGGGCGGCGGGAAAATAGGAGGACGTGATGGCAAAGCCGGAAGGAGTGGGGTATGCCGGACGCTCATGCGGATGCGAGAATCTGCTCCCGAAGCCCGGCCCCAGGGGGCCCGAATAGGTCTCCGTACGCAGGGACACGCATATGCATTCGGTCCGTCATGCCCCGCTCCTTCCGCTACGCCGTCACTATATCGCAAAAACTGTATGTGCGGAAGAAACTGCACACTATGGCATGTTCTTTACTGCTCTATATAATTGATAACCGGCAGCTTCTTTACGGTGTTGCCGGAAAGGCGTTTGTAAATAAGGCGGGTTATAATAACTGCTGCCAGGGCCGCCGCTGCGGAAAAGGCCTCCCGCATAGTTTCCGCATTGAATAGACCGGCTGCGTAATTGCCCGCTACTAAACCAAATACAAAACCGGCTGTGTATATGCCGAATTGTATAAAGGCTTGGCTTTTTTCTGTTTCCGCCGCCGATTCGACGGATACCCGGTCATTAACGGCGGCATTACAGGTATTATTGGCGTCCAGGAATTCGTCCCTGGTAGTATCAAAATGACAACAGCCGCTTGAGGCTGCTTGGCGCGTAACCTTAACGGTTGCCAATGCGCCTTTTAGATTTACTACTATTCCTGTTTCTTTCATAGAGCACTCCACCGTTACCGCACATTAAAAGGCTTTAAGAGTTTATCTACCTCAACCGGTTTCCCGTTAATGTCCACCGGAACCTTTGCGAAGGTCCACCCCTGAACCGCGTTGGGGTTAACGCCGGCATTGATAAACGGTTCGGGGTTGAGGACAAAAACAATATCCTTGTCGTTGGTACTCATATCCTTGGCCCACTCAAAGAGGTTGCCCTCCCCGATGCTTACGCCGTAATGATCCAGGGCGGCATGGTAGCCGATGGTCTTTCGGTATAGCGTAACGATCTGCTCATAGGATGCAAGGGGCGTAGGTGCGCCGGAATACTTCAATTGATTGTTCCCCAGTTTCGTCCCCACCATAAGTTTACCTTCGTAGAACGCGATGTCCTCCGGCAGCTTATCGGGATTCAGGCCCGCGTCAAGAAAGGGCCGGGCATCCACCTCTAACATAACGTCATGGAGGGGGCTCTTGCTGTAGTCGGCGCTCCAGATAAAACGGGCAGCCCCGTCCGGCGCGGCGAGGGACCAGCCGGCGTTCATTTCATCCGCAGCGATGTTACCGGGCAGTGCGTCCAACACTGCGGTGAAGGAACGTTTTGAATCCGTCCCCACCACATCCAGTTGGGAACAGGCGGACACCATTACGGTAATCATCATAATTGTCAATATTCTGTACATGTCATACTCCTTTTATTTTGTTGCCTTAAACCGTTTCAGCCGTAACGCGTTGGTCAACACCGATACGGAACTCATGCTCATGGCGGCGGCGGCGAAAATCGGGTTTAAGAGGGGGCCGCCGAAGATGTGGAGCAGCCCCGCCGCGATGGGGATGCCCACGGTGTTATAGCCGAAAGCCCAAAACAGGTTTTGTTTGATGTTACGGATCGTCTTTTTACTCAGGTTGATGGCCGTGGGGACATCCATCAAATCAGAGCGCATAAGCACAATATCTGCGGACTCCATGGCCACATCCGTACCGCTGCCGATAGCAATGCCGATATCCGCCTGGGCAAGTGCGGGGGCGTCGTTGATGCCGTCCCCCACCATGGCAACCTTCCTGCCCTCGTCTTGCAGTTTCTTTACCTCATTGGACTTGTCCTGGGGCAGTACTTCGGAAAGCACCCGGTCTATCCCTACCTGTTTGGCAATGGCATCCGCCGTCTTTTTGTTGTCCCCGGTGATCATGACAACCTCTATACCCATTTGGTGGAGGCCTTCGATAGCAGCTTTACTGCTGGGCTTTACCGTGTCGGCAACGGCGATAATACCGACGAGCTTGAAGCCTTCGGCTTTTTCTTCAAGAGCGGCGTACATCGGGGTCTTCCCCTCCCCTGCCAAACGGTCCGAGTCCTGTTCCAGTTCCACAAGGGAGACGCCCCGTTCTTCCATAAGTTTGCGGTTTCCTACCAGAGTTTTTGCGCCGTTGATCACCGCCTCAATACCCCGGCCCGTCAGGGATTCAAAACCCTCTACCGTAAAAAATTCCAGGCCCTTTTCTTCCGCGTCATTGACAATCGCTTGCCCCAGGGGATGTTCCGAACCTTTTTCGGCGGAGGCGGTGATCCGAAGCAGATAATCCGCTTCAATTCCGGCGGGGATTATATCGGTAACCTTCGGCTTCCCTTCGGTGATGGTTCCGGTCTTGTCAAACACAATGGTACTCACCTTGTGGGTGGTTTCCAGGGCTTCCCCGCCCTTGATGAGGATGCCGTTCTCCGCGCCTTTGCCGGTGGCCACCATAATTGCCGTGGGGGTAGCAAGGCCCAGGGCGCAGGGGCAGGCAATGACCAACACGGATATGAATATGGTGAGGGCAAATTTCACGGGGAAATAACCCGCGGGAAGCAGCGCCGGGTTAACCGTGGTGGCGATGAACCAGGCGGCGCCCGACAGTATCGCTATCACACAAACGATGGGGACGAAATAGCCGGACACAATATCCGCCAGTTGGGCGATGGGGGCCTTGGAACCCTGGGCGTCCTCAACCAGTTTGATGATCTGCGCCAGGGCAGTCTCCCCGCCAATCTTGGTGGCCTTGAAACGGATAAGCCCGGTGGTGTTGATAGTAGCGGCATAAACATCGGCCCCCGCGTCTTTGTCCACCGGCATACTTTCACCGGTGAGCATGGATTCATCTATTGACGTGTGGCCCTCAACAACCGTACCGTCCACGGGAATTTTAGCACCCGGCTTAACCACAATAATATCTCCCGGCATCACTTCATCAATGGGGATTTCCTTTTCCACCCCGTTCTCGATGATGATGGCGGTTTTTGGAGCCAGGCCCATCAGTTTTTTTATGGCCTCGCTGGTCTTGCCTTTCGATACCGCTTCCAGGGATTTGCCTAACAGTATCAGTGCGATGATCACCCCGGCGCTTTCAAAGTACAGGGATTCTACCGCCTTGAAATTGCCCCCGATAATCTGCGAAACATTGTAGAGACTGTACAGTATCGCTGCGCTGGTACCAAGGGCGATAAGGGAATCCATGTTGGGGCTCCGCTGGATAAGGGCCTTGAAGCCTACGACATAAAACCGGTTCCCCGCCGCGACGATGGGAATTACCAGGAGAAGTTCCACAAGGGCGTACACCAGGGGGAAGTTCATCGGGTCAAGGGCACGGGGGAAGGGCAGGCGTATCCAGGTAATCATGGGCGCCATGGCGATATACAGCAAAGGCGCCGCCAAACTTACGGCGACAATAAACTTGGTCCAGAGGGTCCTGACCGCCCGTTCCTTGCGGAGCTTATCCTCATCGACGGTTTCCCGGGAAATTTCCAGCGCCGTGTAGCCCGCCTTTTCGATAACTTCCTTGATCGCCGATACGCGCACCGTATGCGGATCATAGGCCACCGTGGCTTTTTCCGTGGCAAGGTTCACCGAAACACTTTCTATACCCGGAACCTTGCGGATAGCCTTTTCTACCCGCGCCGAGCAGGCTGCACAGGTCATGCCCCCAATGGGGATGGTTACCTGGCTGCTCGCCGGCTTTTCCAGTACGTCATAGCCTATCTTGATAACCGCATCCTTAATGGCAGTAACCTGGATGATGTTGTCAAACTCGACAAACAACTTTTCGCTGGCCAGGTTTACTGTGGCCGTATTTATGCCGGGAAGCTTTTTCACCGTCCGTTCTATCCGCGCCGCGCAGGCCGCGCAGGTCATCCCGCCTATTTGAAGTGTTTGTGTTTCCATTAGCTGCGCCTCCACCGGGCAAATATACCCTTTGCCTTAACTAAGAAATCTTTTGAAATAGTAATAGTGCTGCCGCTCACCGTTTTATTTTCCGCGAATATGGGGACCGGGTTACAGCCGCCGGACTGTTTTTCGACCTGGCTCATCCTGAACCGGTTGCCGCAGTTCTGGCAGATAAGCAATGCCCCCTGCTGTTTGTAAAATCCCCGGCCCGACCCGTAACACACCTGGCAGGTATTAAAGGCCGTCCTGATGGTGCCGTCCGGGGCCTTTACCGCGAGCACCTCAAGGCGGGTACCGTCAATATCAACCGGGTAAAAGACGGCGTTTTCACTTAGTTCCGCGATGGGTATTACCAAGTCCTTGTCCGCAATAAGCGGTTTGACCACATTCTGCTGCCCCGTATTTTGGGCGAACACGCCGGATGCCGTAACCAACAATAAAACTGCTATTCCAAAACCTCTGCACATTTTCTGTATCTCCCTATTTATCAGAATTCCCTGACTTTCCCCGCCTCATAAGAAGCGCGGCTATTACGATTCCGGCAAGCGGAATTATACAATGCCAATGACTCAATAAGAATGCCATCCGGTAAACCTCCTTTGGTTTGTTTAGCCCGCCCTGCCGCCGCAGCATCCGCCCTGATTAGCCTGCGCCTCGAAATAGGCCTCCGGGTAAACCTGGGTTTCAAACGCATCAACCTCGCCCTTCACCGCGTTTATGTCGATGTTGTTTATATCATCCACCACCTTTACATACCCGTAGTAAACATTATCGCCGGTGGAAAAATCAAAACTTTCATCGGGGACAAACTCAATGCCGTTGTCCCCGGCTTCCATGTCCAGCAGGGCAAGATACGCGGGAACGATCAGGCGGTAATTGCCCTCATCCAGGGAATCGTTATTGATGATCCAGTTTGTCGGGATTCCCCTTTGTACCACAAGAACCGCAGGCTCAAAACCACTGTCCCGCAGGTTTATTCGCACCACCTGATACCCGGCGTCCCTGTTTACCTCGGCAATTGCCGCATTGTCCGTGGGTATGATAACACCCGCCGGGATTGGTGTAAGCACATCGGGAGCGGCGTCGGCGATTGTTTCACCCGGGGCCACCACGGTAATGGAACTGCGGATCATCCCCATCCAACAGCTATAGGGAAACTTCCCTGTTTTAGTGGGGGTGAACTCAACGATATTTTCGCCGGGCTTGAAGCGGTGTTCAATGCCGTATTCCCGGATAATCATGCGGTTATTACAGCCGTTAATGCTCCCCTGGGGGGCGTCAATCCTCCACCGGACGGGGATGCCCGCCTGCACGGTAATGGCGGGGTATCGCCCCCCGCTCAGGGTGCTGTTCACCACCTGCACTCCATCTGTAATGGTTGGCTCAAAAGTACCGGCGGCGGCAGTAGTACTGCTTTGATTGATGGTAAATCCCGACAAGCCCCAGCCGTAGCTCACCATCGACATGCCGAGGATCATCACCAGCATGGCGCCTGCGGTCATAACCCGTTTGGTAAACCGCTTGCCCAGACTGGTACTCAATGCGCCCAGGCCGAACATGAGGGGCGCCGTCCCCAGGCTAAACAGCAGCATGGAGATACCCCCTGAAATCGGGCTGCCCGTACCCAGGGCGTAGAGCTGCATAGCCTGTAAGGGGCCGCAGGGCATGAGGCTGTTCAGTAATCCTATATAGAGGGGACCGGACCCCCTCCCTTTGGCACGATCAATACGGTCGACAAAGATTTTCGGCATACGAAGGTTGAATCTTCGCAACGCCGGGAATACCCCCAGCATATTGATACCCATGACCACCATGAATACCCCGGCGGCCAACTGTACCACCCCGCGCATGGCCCCGGAAAAACTAATCACCGAACCCAATGCGCCTACGATGATCCCAACGGCGGTATAGGAAATGACCCGCCCCAGATTATAGAGAAGGCTCGGCCGCAGGGTATCGGTGTGGGGAAGGCATTGGGACAGGTTAATGCCGCCGCACATGGCGAGGCAATGCACCGAGGTGATAATGCCGATGAGGAACAGCATCCCGTAGCCCATGCCGGATTCAGCCAAGGGAAACTTGTTGAAGAACGTAAGAAGCCCGGAGTTTTGGATAAGCATAAAGGCTGCAAAAATGATGATGAGAATGCCTGCGGTCCGGTACGCGTCCGGTTTCGGATCGGCCCCGGTCTGCACCGAATAATCAAGCGTTTCGATGATGGCGGCTATCTCGCGGATAGTGATAATCTCCGCGTTATAGCGTACGGAAGCCGTCCCCGCGTTGTAGCTCACCTCCGCGCCCTCTATGCCGGGGGTACTCCGTAGTTTCCGCTCAATCCTGTTCTGACAATTTACGCAGGTCATACCGCCGATGCGCAGGGTCCTGGTTTGTATGCCGGTTTCCATAATTCAGAGTATACAACAAGAATATTGAGAAATTATGGAGGGAGACCAAAAATCCGATAAAAAACCGCCGTAGACGAAAAACGGCGGTTTTTAATGTCTACTCCAGGGCAAAAGACGCCTTAAGGCCGTTGGTCCGCAGGGCAACCCAGTCTCCCTTGAGGGGCACATCCCGGGGCTCTACGTTTATCAGGAAATACAACCTCGGATCGGTGGGATCGTAGACCCGAATGTCGCCGGTATTGCCGTATACCTCGATCCGGAAGAAAATCGGCGCGGCCAGGTTTTCCGCGGTGAGGAATTTTTCATAATCCGCCAGGCTGACGCTCTTCACCAGTTCCATCCGGGAGTTGGTGTAGCTGCGGTAAACCTGGGCGCTCAAGCCCCGGGGAATATCACGGCTGATAGGATTTTCATCATAATTGAGCCAAAGCAGGTAGGATTTTCCGCAGCCCCAGGAAGCGCCGTTATAGGCGGTGTCCGAAAAGACGTGGATCCCTGCCCCACCTTGACCATCCTCGGCGCCGCCCTCATAGCGGACGTTAAACTCGTACCGGATGGACCCGCTCTGGGGAACCCGGAAATTGACCTTTGCCAGCCGGGCGCCGGCATCGTTCTGGAAGAGCCGCTCACCGGTGAACCCCCAACGGCCGACGGCAAAGCGGTACTCAGGTATCTGGGTCTGGGCATATAGCGACATGGCCGCCGACAGGGTTATACCCACCACTAACAGAAAAAACACTCTCTTGTTCATCATCAAGCCCCTTTATAAATAGGATACCCTATTCTACCATATTTTTTGAAAATGCGTTACCTTTTTTTGCAAGACAATAAAGAATTTTCCCCGGGGAGGATTCGGACCCCCACAAGCAGATCCAGAGTCTGCCATGCTACCATTACACAACCGGGGAGAGCGCTCCAATAACTGAAGGTTATTGAAACCTACAACGGAATAAAGCTTACAAAATGGGCAAATATTTGTCAAGTACGGACGATTACCAAAGCTCTATGTGTCGTTTTCATGTGTCACTTTTTAAGAGTTATTCAATTCCCTTGCACAGTAAGAATTTTCATTATGACCGGTATACGGGTGTAAATCTTTTCCCATCAAACCTGATTGGGTTACTAAGGTAATCCAGTATCTGAAGGATTATCGGGCGCCATGTTTGCAAAGGAGGCATAATATGGTATATTCTTAGACAAGGAAGGGATCAGCGTGCCTGAACATGAACCAGCCCATATCTATGACCTCATTTTCAAGCGGCTGATGCGGTTGTCTCAGGGTGCCATTGTCCAGTTTATCAACGGCCTCTTTAATACCGATTACCCGGTTGATAGCCGCCTTGACTATCCCTCGACCGAAACCATTACCGATAATCTGACTCATGTGGTAAGCGATATGCTTATCCTTATCGGCGGTGAGCATCTATACCATATTGAAGCCCAAATCAATAATGACGAAAACATGGCCCTCCGGGTATTCAACTACGGGTATTTTGAGGGGTTAAAAAGAAAGACCGTTGAAGATGCCCTGATTACCATACCCTTCCCTGACGCAAGAATCATCTATTGGGAGACCACCCATAAGACGCCGGATACGGTAACCCTGCGGCTCCAATTCCCTGACGGGAACCATTATGATTATGGGGTAGATACGTTTAAGTTTTTGGACCATAGCATCCATGAACTTGAAGAAAAGAAGCTGAGTATTCTGCTACCGTTTTATATGCTAAAATTACGAAAACGGGTAACGGCGGCACAATCCAGCCAACAACGGCAGGAATTGTCTGAGCTTATGAAAAACATCTTGGAGGAACTGATCCGGACGGTGGATCACAGTACACAAAATGGCCTGATGACCAAAGAAGATATGCGTACCGTCGTTAATCTTTTAGGACGCTTATATGCCGATTTATATAAATCTTATGAGGAGTTTAAGGGGGCAAGTACTATGGTACAAGAAGTATTACTAACCTATTCAGAGGAAGCCGAGTTAAAAAGGTCCGAGGAAATCGCGGGAAGCCTTGTTCAATTGGGCATGGATATTGAGAAAATCGCGGAAATAACGAAATTGGACATTGAAACTGTCAAAAATCTTGCCCGGCAAGATTGATAACCGGTGATCGGGAAGCCCATAGAGCATACCCGGATAAAAACTTTTGCGGAATATTGTCGTAATCTGATAACCCTACGGAAATTATACCGGGTACTTCAACCTTTTGAGTGCATCCTTGGAGAACTATGATACCGAAACCGTCAGGCTAATACTTGAAAATATCCTTGAGGTATATAAGGATGACCCATGCCGGACCGGGATTTTCAGAAAAATCGGCCCAAACTCTGCCGGAACAATACAGATATAGGCTAAAAGTCCCCGGCGAGGCGACCATTTCAAGAGTATCCGGTGCTATATTTATCATCATGGAGCGCATAAAGCGGTCCAAAGACTATAATTGGAGGCTTATACATGGGAGAAGAAAACAAAGCGGATGTGGATTCCACCGAAACCGTGCCGGATGAAGATGAGTTCAGTGAGGATATGGAAGATTCCTTGGTGGAGGGTCTCGAAAAGGTGACCGAGGTGCTTGATGAGGCAGCCGAAAAACTTTACGCGCTTGCAGAGTCCTTTGAAGTTACCGATGAGGAAATGGAAGAAATCAATGCCGGTGATGCCGGTAAAACCCAGGAAGAAATTGATGAGGAAGATGCGTGGGTTGCTCAAATCACCGCCCCTATCGTGGATGCCCTGGATGCGGCGACCGCTGAAATCTATGGGATGACGGAAAAGGTCCTTGAAATGACAGAGGGCTTTTTTAACAACAATTTTTCAGAAAAGGACTAATCATGAACAACGATAATTTAAATCAGGCGCTTACGACCCAAGAAGACGAAGAATTCAGCTCCGAATTTCCCCTTGCCGATAAGGTCATGAGAAATCTTGAGTACATTATGAATACCCATATGTCCAGGACGATCGGGATGATCAGGCAAGTGAACGCTTTGATCGACACTGATCGTGATGAGGTTGAGGATGATTAAGAGGAGCGCATGACAGATTCCGGTAAGCCTATCGCTTCAAGCGGCATAGGCTTCGTTATGCCCGATAAAAAACTCTATGTTTGTATGGCCTGCCATCACCGTTGGCAGGCCGGCATTTGGCTTCCGCCCAAAAGGTGTCCGGATTGTGGTGGTAAATCTGTCGCTCCCGACCCGCTTGGCGACATTATTCTATGGTAGGCCCTTATGGTAAATGAAACACTGATTACGGAACTGCGCGATTATATCAAGAAACGATACCGGCTTGTGTCAATTCCCTCTATCTTTAAGGGAGGGACTAAACCGGTATTATCTAAAGTACAAAAAGGCATAAAGCCGAATGGGTTTGAGGAGACTACAGAATTGTTGGCATCCTTTGTGAAACAAAATCACCATGAGCCTTTCGCCTATGCGCTTGAGAAACAACGGGAAGAAAAGGGATTAAAGCCGGCAGAACTTTACAAGCGTGCATGGATTGATAAACGCCTGTACTCAAAAATATTGGCTACCGGTAACTATAAGCCGAAGAAGGAAACCGCTATTGCTTTTGGACTGGCCTTACACTTGCCGGTTGAAGAGTTCCACGACCTTTTGAAAACCGCAGGGTACACCTTGAGTGACAGTTCTGTTTCCGATCTGACAATCCGCTTCTGTGTTGAACATGAACTTTGGGATATTGCCGATGTCAATGCGCTGTTATTTCAATCGGGACAAAAGGTGTTATGCCAGGAGTAAAGGTAAAGAACAGTGGATACCATTTTGGAAAACGATAGAAACATAGTCCGTCAAAACAAGCAATTACCCCAGGTTGGAGATATTCTTGCGGTCTATTGTGGTCTGTATTATCACTATGGTGTTTATATCGGTAACTATCGTGTCATCCACTATTCGGCAAAAAACAAAAACTTTGGAACAAATATTACCATCCATGAAACAACACTTGATCGTTTCCTTCGCGGAGGACGATGTTTGATATGCAGGTTTCCCGATAAATACCGAAAGCCGGACCTTGAGGAAAAAGTCCTTACGGCGATACGGAATCCGAACCTTTTTACCGTTTTGGATTCGGCGTCTGCCTTATTGACTGAGTTTTCAAGTTCCGGCTTTCATTTGTATTCCGGTAAAGATACAGCGGATCGTGCCCGATCAAGGATTGGTGAAGGAAAGTATAACCTTATCTTTAATAACTGCGAACATTTTGCGGTTTGGTGCAAGACCGGTGTTTCACAGTCTTCACAGGTAAGCGCTGTGTTGTCGCTTTTGGCGAAAGTTCCGGCCAAATTATTGTAAAGAGAAAACAATGGAAAAATGTGAGTGCTGTGGGTCAACGTGAATCAATGTAGTTTAGGGAGGCTTGGTTGCTCTCTCCCTGTTCCGGGGAGAGAGCATTTATGACAACTTTTGAATAAAGGAGCAATGATTATGGGCTTGATACTACCACGAATTGATAGTGAATGGATGAGGGAAAAAGAGGAATTTCCATACCAATTTCACTTTAAACTCACCCTGCTTGGGAAATGTTGCAGAGCATTATTGTCTGGACAATTTGGATCTATACTCCGGAAGTTTGGGGCCAGGTTCAGTTATTTTGACCACGTCGTGTGTTTTCATAACATTGGAACTGCCGGCGATCTTGATAAGCATAACATCATCTACACAACCAATTGTTTCATTAAACTAGAGGCAATCGTATTGTTTCGGTTCAGTGGGCTGTTTTACGAACTGTCGAATTATGCCAAGCCGCGTCGGCGTGATGAGTTTCCGAGGTTGCAACGATACCTTAGACATTGCTCAACGAAGTCTATCAGCGACGCGTATATGGAACAGTTCTATTATGACCCATTTCGCGCAGTGAAAAGATTATTACGATTAGTAGTCATACTGATGGAACGGCACGGTGGGGTAGATGTAGAACCAGTTTACAAGCTTGGTGGTTCTATTGTTCCCGGCTATGAATGGCTACCGAGCCCTGATACACCGTTTAACAAAGTCAACATCGACAATAGTGAGATGGTCACTCGCATGATAAATGCTTACAATGACGCTCCTTTTTACAAACAAGAGCTGTTAAAAAAGGTTTTCAAATTAAGTGACTAACAATGGCCACCCCCTCTCTGGAAGGGGGCCTTTTAGGAGAAAACACGATGTCGAGAAGCTGGACTGTCCAGGACAAACCTAAACAATCATTATCAATAGAGGCGGCTCCGGCCGTCTTTTTTTGCCTTATGGATTGGATTCTTTATCGGAGACCTTGCCCAATAGTTCCAACGAAGCGTTTATCAAGGCTGCCATGTCTACGGTCAGTTTATCGGTGATTGCCGAAATATCTGCCACAACCGGGTTTTCAGGGCTAAACAATTCCCGAACTTCCACACCCAGGGCATCCGCCAGCCTTACCAAAATATCCGGGTGGGGCCAACGCTCACATCGTTCAATGGAGCCCAGATAGGTAACTGAAATATCTGCCTTTTCTGCAAGAGTTTGTTGGGAAAGCCCATGAAAAGCCCTCAGTCTTTTTAAATTCCGGCTAAAAAGAGCCCGCAGACCATCACCATCCACTATGTCATTCCCTCATTATAGGATGATATTGACCTCTTGACAGTGGATACACTTGCAAATAGAGTTATATAACCACTATCTGTGGTCAATAAATTGCTCAAAGGTCGCCCGGCGAGGGACCTCAAAGGGCTATAAGGTCAATATAATGGTCCAAAGAGGAGTTGGAGGCAGATTTGACTAAGGATACCGAACGAAAAGCCCGAGCCGGGGAAGAAAAGACAAAAAACAAGGCAACTATAACTGAGGTTGATGACTTCTCAGTCCAGCTTAGTGAGCTTATTGGTCAAGCCGCCACTAGCGTAAGCGAGATTCTCGGCGATGCGACCCACAAAATCAAAGACTTGGCCGAGGATGAAACCCTCAAACCCATTTTCAACGAATTGCAGGAGTATCTCAAGCGGGAATATAAACCTCTGCCGTCCGTATTTGACCTTTTGGGTAAGACTTCAAAGCCAAGCCTGTCTGATGTAGCCGGGCATATTGGCCCCCAAGATTTTGACCAAACAACGAGCCTCATGACGGCCTTTCTCAAGGAGAACCGGAGTTGGGAATCTTTTGGCTTTGCCCTGGAGCGGCTCCGGGAGGAACGGGGACTAAAACCGGCGGAACTATACCACCGGGCGCAAATAGATAAACGGCTTTACTCCAAGATTTTAGGTTCCTCAAATTATCGCCCCAAGAAAGAGACTGCCTCCGCCTTCGGGCTCGCCCTTAACTTGTCGCCTGATGAGTTCAATGAGTTCCTGAAAACGGCCGGGTATGCGCTTAGTGACAGCTCTATTGCCGACCTGGTGATTCGGTTCTGTATGGAACGTAAGATTTATGATGTGACCGATGTGAACGCCCTGCTGTTGGAAGCGGGACAGAAAACACTGAGTAAGGAATAGGGGGAAGATAAACTATGTTGGCAACAGGTTCAAATATAGCTGGATCATCAGTTAAAGCTGGAATATCTTTTGGAAGCTGCTTGGCAATCGTTGTTTCTTATACTGCTTGGCATTCGATACCATGGGCTATCTTGCATGGCGTTATGAGTTGGGGATATGTCGCGTATTACGCGATTAAATATTAGCACTAGGATAAAAGGAAAAAGGAATGAATTTTTTTGAAAGTTTGGAGAAACGTGGCGTTACGATTACATTGGCACAGAAAAAAGCCATTGAGGAACGGTTTACTCACGCATTAGAATATGCGCCGGTAATTGGTATTTTCGGGAAGACCGGTGTTGGAAAATCAAGTCTGTGTAATTCACTTTTTGGGCAAGATGTATGTCCAATAAGCGATGTAAAAGCATGTACGCGAAATACACAAGAGGTCCTTCTTGATTTGGGTGGAGGGAAGGGTTTTTCGCTGCTTGATGTCCCCGGGGTCGGGGAGACAAATGAAAGAGATGCGGAATATGCTGAATTATATGCCAAATTGTTACCTGAAATTGATTTAGTACTTTGGGTCCTGAAAGCAGATGAACGTGCATTTTCTTCCGATGAAATGTTTTATAAAGAAATTGTGAAGCCGCATATCCGGCAAGGTAAACCCTTTTACTTTGTACTCAATCAGGTTGATAAAATTGAACCTTGTCGTGAATGGGATATTGAAGCCCATAAACCAGGTGTCAAACAATTTTCTAATATTGGCTTAAAGATAGATGATGTGGCACAGACTTTCGGCTATCCCAAAACACAAGTTCTGGCCGTTGCGGCGAATGAAAGATACAATTTGGTCAATCTTTTGGATACCGTAATATATGCTTTACCCAATGCAAAGCGGGTTACGGTCTACTGTAAAGTACCCAAAGAAAACCGATCGAAAGAGCAGGAAACGTTTGCAAAAGAAGGGTTGGCGGATGAAATCAGGAGGATCATAAGAGAAGAGTTAGGCGATAGAGCCGCTGAAGAAAGTGATGAAGTTTTTGAGGAAGAACCTGATTTCTTGACTAACTTGTTAGGTACTGCAAAAAAAGTAATTGATTTCATTAGCAAAATTTTTCCTAAGCGACCACCAGGACCAGGAGGACCGGGACCGCTAGATGGTCCGTTTTGTGGTCCATTTAACGGCCCGCTTGGTGGACCGTTCTTAGGTATATAGGCAAGGTTTTAAGGTGTTTATAAAACAGCCAGTTAGTGTTACTAACTGATAAAAACGATGGAAGCGTCCATCTAAATTAAGGAGAATGACTATGGGGTTTTTTGAGGAATTAGAAAAGAAGGGGATAAGTATTACCCCTGAACAGCGGGCAACAATCGAATCGCGGCTTTCAACAGCACTCCAATACGAACCCGTTATCGGGATATTTGGGAAAACCGGTGTTGGAAAATC
>BNUY01000041.1 GCA_025997715.1 Spirochaetia bacterium | reverse complement strand
CTACAGTTTTATGAGTTCGTACACTTTAGTTCCAAGTCCGATTTCCGCTCCGTGATCGATAGTCCGGTAGCCGTTCCGTGATGTCATACGCTCTATAAGCGAGGCTCCGTCCGGTGCGGTATTCACAAGATCAACGCAGGCTTGATCCAGCGCTACGGGATCAAGGGACGCGAGTATGCCGATGTCGTGCATATCAGGTTCGGCGGGATTACCGTTACAATCGCAGTCCACCGAAAGCCTGTTCATCACGTTGATATAAAGAATTCTGCCGTTCAAACTGTCAACAACTGATTTTCCCGCCTCTGCCATTGAATCAAGAAAAGCGTCCTGCTCCCCGCCCCAGGGGTTGGTTCTGCTTTTACCGGCGCTGTGAATCCACGCCTTGCCTTCTGATGAAGCAATACCGATAGAAATGTTTTTTATTGCCCCGCCGAGGCCGGCCATTGCGTGTCCCTTGAAATGGGAGAGGACAACAAAATAGTCGTAGTTCTTAAAATGGCTGCCTACAAAATTTTCACTCAACCGTGCGCCGCCCACAACAGGGAGGCTAACCGAGCCGTTCTCGTCCAGTATGTCAACGTTGGCGATAGCGGTAAAGCCGTGGTCTTTGGCTACCTGTTTGTGGAACGCGGTGCTTGCCCGCTGTCCAGGGTAAGCGGTGTTTGATTCTACGATAGTTCCGTTTACCGATTGTACCAAGTCTTTTATCAAATCGGGCCTAAGGTAATTACTGTTGGGCGGTTCTCCGGTACTCATTTTTACCGCAACCTTACCGGAAGCAATGGTCGCATTGTCCGGTTTCTGCCCAAGCGCATTGTAAGCCGCCATAAGCCCCGCCGGACTGATGGCAGTAGTAAAGTAGACTTTTGAAGCGGCGCTGGAATTTTCGCTTGTTCCCGCCGTAGTAGCCGCTGATTTTGTTTCCGCTGATTGCGCCGAACTGTTACACGAAACAAGCGTGAATCCAACCACACCACCTATGAGGCATATTGCCGCATATCCGACAAACTTCTTGAATACAAGATTTTTCTTCATTGTGTACCTCCATTACCGTACTAAGCCAATTTTGCGAAGCCAGGATGTTATGTCCCGGTTTGGCGTTGTTACTCTGGTTGCGTCTTTCGGGTTCGTGTCAAAGGCGCTGACAGAAAGGCCCTCACCGATGACAGCGCGGGGGCAGAGTTTTTTCAGATCCTCAAGACTGCGCCCAAAACGGCTGCCCCCGTGGGTAACAAGGGGATAGATCGTCTTACCCGAAAAATCGTAGGCTTCAAGGAAGGTAAAAACTCCCATTGGAAGAGTTCCCCACCAATTCGGATAACATAAAATGACGGTACTGTATTGCGCCATGTTTGCAACGCTTCCGGAAAGCGCAGGACGAGCGTTTCTGTTTTGCTCCTCTTTGGCTACGGCAATACATTCATTGTAGGTGTCGGGATAGACCGTTACGGTTTTTATCTCAAACAGTTCCCCGCCTGTTTCTCCTGCTATTTGTCCGGCAAGAGCCTTGGCGTTCCCGCTCCAGGAAAAATACGCCACGAGAATTTTCTGTGTCCCGGTCTGCGCTTCCATGTTTACCCCCATGCAAAATAAGATTACCGCCAAAAACAAAAGTTTCTTCATTTATCCTCCTTAGGTCACCATTGTTTTCTGAAAAATATAAATGACATAATGTCATTTATATCCTAACAAATAATTGACAATGTGTCAACAGTTCGCTTGATTTTTTCGGAAATTGGTATAAAATGCCAAGAAAGGGGTGGAAAGTGGATTTTGTCAGGGCCAGAACGGAAGAACAGATAAGCAGCCGACAGGAAGAAATCGTCAACGCCGGTGATGTCCTGTTTGGGCAATATGGTTATGAGGGGGTCAATTTTAAGGCCATTTCAGCCTTGACTTCCTTCAAACGGCCGACCATCTATCTCTATTACAAAACGAAGGACGAAGTTTTGCTTGATTTGCTCAAGCGGGAAATGCTGGATTGGGAGGCCGCGCTGAAAGCGGAATTCGATGCCGCGGAGATCTTGAGCAAGGAACAATACTGCGGTGTTTTTACGAACACGGTTGTCCCTCATGACAAAATGCTCCGGCTGCTGACCATTTTGAATACCAACATTGAAAAGCAATGCAGCCTTGAAAAAATCACGGAATTCAAGCGGGAAATAAACGGCGTTTTTGAGGTTGTTTGGGAGAGCCTTAATAAATTTTTCCCCCAGGCGGAGGAAGAAAAAAAACATTTTTTCATGCCATCATTTTTGGCGTACATTTTCGGGTTCTATCCGTTGGCGCACCCTACACAAAAACAGATAGAAGCGATGGCGCTTGCGGGGTTACGTTATAGGCAGCTTGATTTCAAAGATGTCTACTACCGCAGTTTGTTGTTATTGTTAGCTGATTTTTAGGGAGAAAGTCAAAGCTGGCGGGTCAGGGTAGACACCCCCCATAAGAGCCGGAGAACCCTTGCGAAGAAGTAAATCGGCATGCGGCCCGAATCCCATTCACCAGACTTGATTTCCCTGAGCCTGAAACGCCGGTAAACACAATCAGTTTATCCCGTGGTAATGAAATACTGATGTTTCGGAGGTTGTTTTCCCGAAATGGAGATTTTTGTCAAAAGGGGGAAAGGATAAAGCCCGGTCTATTATTAAACCGGGCCGAGGTGTCAACTGGCACCCCTGCGCTCCCAGTATGAATACTTTTTCTTCAATTCCTCAAAGGAGATAGAACCACTCAAATCAGAAATTTGGATAATCCCATTCAATACTTTGAAAAAGAATTCCGCAACATTGGGAACACTCAGCTCATCACTCTTACTGCCGTCATTCTTTTGCAGTGTATAAGTTTTAAGTATCTGCGAACCAAGACTTGCGGAAATGATGAGAAAATGATTCTCAAAACTCTCCATGTTCAAGAGATCGCTTACCAGAACCCTTGACGCAACAGAATAGCTGTGCAATACAATTCTTATATCCGAAGGATCAACCAAAACCGTATGCTGAGAATCAGCATTGATATCCATGTGTATCTTCCCCGTATTGATTTTTTCAGGATCGCCTTTAAACAAGGAACCAAGGTCCGCCAGGGAAAGATTGTAGAACTCGGTACCGGGGAGACATCCCATGGGTTCAACCGAAAAAGCTGTTGGATATAAAAGATAATTTACGCCCCCGGCGCTAATTTCCGGCGCGTTAAATGTTCCCGTGATGACATTTTGCAGCTTCAGTATTTTTGACGAAAAACATCCTCCAAGTACCACACAATTATCAAGCTGTATTTCGTTGGCAAAGATACTTCCCGCCACAAAACAATTTTTTAATTTAACACTTTTTGCGTTGATGTCGGCGCCGAAAATACAGCGGCCTTTTATCAGGAGAGCAACGGCACTGTCATTTGACGCAACGGACTTTTTAAATTGAATAAGTCCCTCCGCATCATTTTTGATGTGTAACTCCCGATGTGTATAGACTGCCCCTAAAAAATCGGCAGGCCCTGAATCAATAATCAGATCACGGGCATAAACAGCCCCTTCAATAGTTACATTACCCTGTATATTAATATCACGGTCGAGTTCACTACTTGTCTTTGGTAAGATTGCTGTTTTAACAAGATTGTCCTTTAACCCAACTTGCGATTCACCAATGCGAATTTCACTCATCTCTTTCATTTTGTGTCCCCCTTTAATGAGTACAGACTGTCCTTATGCCATAAGTTCATAAGAGTTTGATAAACCCTTTCATCGTTGCCGTTTTTTGAGTCACTAAAATAGGAATCGCAAAGGGCGCTTAATTCATTGTTGAGCACATTCTTTTCTTCATCAGTTATCACGCTCCAGCCACCCTCTGAAACTCCGGTGCAATACGCCCTAACCTTTTCATCAATACCTGTTTTATTGGCATCATTTATAGGGGCGGGCATACTGGTAACATGATCTGTTTTGCTTTCCATGATGGCGCTTCTTTCCGTGTATATCACCGGAATAAACATGTCTTTTTTCTCCGCAATCTTTTCATCAGACATGAATGATTCCACTAAAGAGCTTAGCTGCATTTCCTGTGTTATATACGCAAACAGGGTTTGTAAAATTTCCCGTGATTTGCGATTTAATCCGGAAACCATGATCATGGTTTTTGAAGAAGATTCCTCTTGTATACCCAGGATGTTTTTTGCGGCGTCATTGTTAACGGTATCGGTGATAAGTTGTTTAAGAACCTTCTCTGACATTTCAAAAGATTGTTTGTCCAGAGCATAAATACGCTTACGGCATTCGATGTCCAGATCCTTAAAAATATCTACATAGCGTGAACTTATCCGGCTGTAATCAATTTCCATTTGGGCCTTTTTTGAATCGACCAATTTACCCTGTTCATGGATAAGCCCAAACCGTGATTTTATCTCACTATTCGCCGCCTGAATCTGCTGGGACAGTTCTGATTTTATTGAGGTAAAAAAACCATCAATGATATGTTGGGATACTTCTTGAGAAGTCTTCTGTATCGCCGCACATTGGGCCGCATTCATGGCAACAACTGAACCGGTTAACGCATCTATCGAATGATTGGCATTGGAAACACTGTGATCAAAAGGATCGGTAATCACATTTACCGTAATCGTTATCGGCTCATGCAGAACTACATGTTCAGTTTTTGATCCGCCGCTTTCACTGCTCGGATAGGAAAAAGTATGGGATCCCTCTACTCTAATCGTTTTTGTATACTGTCGGGTGTAACTCATTTTTCCAAAACCTCCCAGTGTGTTTGCTCAAAGAGGCGCATAATCTCATCGATTGTCCGCTTTTCAAGCTGCTCTTTTTCAAGGAGGGAGGTAAATTCTTTTTTGACCGTTTCTCTTTCCCCGTCACCGGCGGAAGTCCATGAGAAATCTGTCTGGGCATTGGTAACCGCGGTAACAATGGGGGTATTGTTCTGCCAGAATGGCGCATGGGCCGAGTATACCGTTTCCTTGATGCTTTCCTTATTTAAAAAACTTTCGGCGGTGGAAAAAATTACCGGTAATAAGTAGAAATCCTGATCCTCCGATCCGCCGTGCATAGTTTTTTTATTTTGCAGCATACGCTGTAGTTTACCGCTATAGGATTGGTTTTCCAGCACCGATCCGGAGAGGGCATGCATCGTATTTCTGGTTTTTTGTTTGAGTTTTCCACCCAGCGCGGTCTGCGCTGTTACCGTTGTTTCATCAGCCGCACTGATGAGCAGGGAACTTGAATCCTTCAATTTATCAAAAACAAGACGCTTCTTTGTTTCAGCAATCGTCATGGCAGGCTTATCCAGTTCCTTTATCCTGGTTTCCAGGGCCTTATTAAGCGAATTGAACAGTTTTCCATAACGCTTACTTATCATGTTGTAGTCATTTTCCATCTGCTTTTTTTTCGATTCCAAAAGTTTAGCTTGCTGCATCAAAAGCATTTGTTTTGATATCATCTCTGAATAAGCCGCCACAGATTTCTGGCTTATTTGGGATCTTATCTGCATATAAAAACCGCTATCCACATTCTCGCAGATATTTCTGGAAGCTTCCCGCTCCGAGGCTATAACCGCAGCCTCCATGGCAACTACCGCCGTAGTTACCCCATTTACATGACCTCTGACAGAATCAACAGTATGAGCCATGGGCGTAGTATCTACATCTAAATTAAAGTCAGCCATTGCTTATCTGTCCTCCTCGTCTTCGTCTTCGTCTTCCTCATCTTCGTCATCTTCTTCGATGTAATCCTCATCTTCTTCTGCATCATCGTCATCACCCTCATCCTCAGCTTCATCGTCTCCGCTGTCGATGAAATCTTCTTCCTCGGTGGCGGCGGTTTTCTCCGGTGACTGAGTCTCCTGCGGCAATTCCTCTGTTTCGCTATTCTCTTCGGGAATTGGTTCCGCGGCAGGTGGAGGTGTTTCCCGCGCAAGGGCTTCGGCGGCGGCAACAGCGGCGGCTTCCTCGGCGGCGGCGGCGGAAGCTTCCATGTCCGCAGCTTCTTTCAGAAGGTCGATTGAAAAATCATCATACATAGATTGCTCAACACTCGGCGCAGGTGGAATATTGGCATAAGCAGCGATATAGGGGCTTATGGCCACCAGTTTCTTTCTGCGGAAATCAAGTTCCTGTACCTGATCAGTTGATCGGGCAATATCCCGGTATTCATTATCACGCAAGGTCGCTTCGTAATAGGGGATGTAACCAAACTGCGCAGCCTTTTCATCAATATTTTCTTTGAGACGATCCATGTAGTCGCTGAACTCATCTTTTTTCTGGTTAAGGATAGCCGCTTGTGTTTCAAACCCGGCAATTACTTCTGCGTCTTTGTCCTGTTTCTGCACTTCCGAACTATCAAGGGAACGGGTTTTTGTCATAGCGGCCTGAGTATCCATCAAAGCCCTATACGTATTAAAAGATTTTGTGTAATCGGCGTAAGCTTCCTGCATGCGATTGATAACATCCGCTGCTTCTGCACGGTTCCTTCCGTAAAAGTCCTCAGTATCCTGATGCCATTGATTGAGGTAATTGATTTTCTGGTCCTTAATCCCGTTGTAAATCTTGAGGCGTTCAATCCGGTTTTCATTCATCAGGCTTTGAATCACCGGAGCAAGCACTTCCTCTTGTATTTGATGCATCCCAAAAGGCATGGATGTCCGGGAATTATCCTCCGCTACCCAGGAGGTCGAAAAAAGGTCATATCTGACACGGGAACTTGATTTGAGTGAGAAAGGTTGTATAGTCATCCACCGAATCCTGGTAATCAAAACTGGCGGTGCGTATTCGTTCAATTTCTTCCGCTTCAATAGCCGGAGAATATTGATTGAAGGATGCTTTTAAAACATTGGCAAATATCATGTTGGCATAATCGACCAGCTTGCCGGCGCCGCTCATTTTGCTCTTGCTTAAAATCTGCACCGATTCTGCAATACGGCCAATCAGTTTTTTAAAATAGAGTATCTGATTTTCGTTGGTACTCTTTTCAAAAGATTTTCTCATGTCGTTGAGGGAATAGAAGGAATCGATTTTCTCTTTAAAGTCGTCAATGTTAAAAACCGGCACTACCGGCTGATCTCCTGCGTCAGAGGCGGTGTATTCTTTAATGAATTTATCGGTTTCGCTTCCCGGCAGTATTACCGGCAGGGAGAGGGCAATCGTATCATTGTCGTTAAGGAGATACCGAATATTGCGGATTTGACGATCAATATTCCCCATGTAATCGTAAAGTTTGATATGCTGCATGGAGGTTGAATAATCGGCCGTATCGATCTCTTCCGGGGCTGTCGCTTCTTCAATGATGGGAGCTTCCTTTATGGTGTCTTCCAGGCTCGAAAGGGAATCCAAAAGCTCCTGGGGCTTATGTACAACCGACATGGCAAAATCAGTATTTGCGACACCGCCGGTATGATCAACCATAAAACTTTTGTCCTCAAAGGGAATCTGGGTCGCTATGGGCACATAAACCACACCGAGTTTATTCACCCGGTAATCACGCCGTATGGCCCCATGGGCTTCCTCAAAACTGGCTATCTTTGTTTCGTTTTCTTCTTTTAATTTTTTTGCTTTAAGCAGGGTTATAAGACCCCAAACCGCGCCCAGGACCAGTACAAATCCAATACCACCGGATAGTATTCCTACGACAATTCCAACTACGGCGAAGGCAGCCACAATGATAATACCTTTCTTTTTGTCTTTTTCCGATCGTACAATGTCTTCCCTGGCGGAGGCAATTGATTTTTCTAAATCCGTTTCTTCTTTTACAATCTTTTCTGCGGCTTTTTTGTAATAGTCAAACAGTATCCGCGCCTCATCCTGATACAAGTTTGTTGACTCAGCAAAAACTTTTCCTTCCATAATAAAACCCCCTTAATTAACCGCGCAATAATTTTCTCTGCTTAACAAGCATTTGCAGTTTTTTTACTTCCGATTCAAAGGATGCGGGATTCCCGCCCGAACACGCAATGTCGCAATATTCTTTTACATTGTCCAGCGAAGAAATAATTTGCAGCTCCGCATCGGTACCGGCGCCGCCTGATACGGGAGAAACATATTTGATATCATCCGTTACCTGATTAATCAACTTCTGAACCTGTTCATATTGGGAAGGCAAATTTCCTACAATAAGGGTGAGGGATGCGGCCTTGCTTTTAATCTCCGTAAGGTACTGCCGTTTGGATTCCACTTCACGGGCAACGGAAGCGACATGGGCCGAGGCAAAATAGGCGAAGTAAACATCCAGAAGAAACAGAAAGACTAAAATGGCCTGGATGATAATGGCTTGATTCAGGGTAAGATAATACTTGAGCAAGACTAATACGATGATTGAAGCGATTACATAGACAATGATGCCCAGCCAGGAAAGAACCATGTTGGGGATTTTTTCCGAAAAATTGGCAAGCCTGATGCTGGAAAAGAAAAAAGGCGTAAATAAAACCAGATACATGATCGAGATAGAAACCCAGGTAAATTTGTCGACCCCGGTAACTTCCCTGCCGCCCTGGGTAAGATAAAAGGCCAGAACAACTACCCCGGCGCCCACAAGAAAAAGGATAGCCCGGAAAAAGGAAAACCTGCTTTTCATCATTAACCTACCTTATTACCGCATGTGGGACAGAACTTTACCCCCGGTGTAACCGGAGAACCGCAGCGGGAACAGGCGTCACCCATACCGCCGCCCCCTTGCGCCTGGGCCGCAAGTTCGGTTCCGCATGAAACGCACCGGCGGCTTGTGGGGAGGTTATCGCTCCCGCAACGGGGGCAGGGGGTGTATTGATGGCCGCAGGAGGGACAGAACTTTGAGGTACTGGGGAATTTCTTGGCACACTGGGCACAGAACACCTCTTTGCGGCCTTGAACCGGCGCCGCGCCCTGTTGGAAACCACCCCCCTGCTGGGTATTGGGCTGCATCAGGGCCTGCCCCATACCGCCCCCGCCGCCGAACATGCCGGTCATTGCGGCGGCGCCCAGAATCCCCATATCACCCCCCTGGGTAAGGGCATGATCCGCCACACCGAAGCCCTGCTTCTGTTGCCAGGTATACCCGGCAATGTTCTGGGCCGATTGATCGCTCATGGCATCGGCAATCTTCTTGCCGTCCGCAGTACTCGTATCAAGATCCACCGACGTGATAAAGAAGCCGGTTAGCAACATTCCGTAGGGTTCCCAAAATTCCTTCAGGGGTTGTTCAATAAATTTGGAGAGATCATCCAGCCGGGCGGAAATGGTGGTAATTCCCACCTGATTTGCCGACATAAAGCCAATGATGGTACTCTTTGTCTTGGCAATCAGGGGACCGATAAAGTGGTTGGTCAGATCGGCGGATGTAAAAGAAGTCAGCGCCGCCACAAGCTGGACCAGGAAGCGCTCGGCGTCCTGCACCTTGAGGCCGTAACGCCCCTCCGCCATGAGGGGCACCATTTGGCCGTATTCGGGGTCCCGAAAACGCATGGTATCCGTCTTCCAATTGATAGTAAGCGGGGCGGCCTTATTAACAAACCATACTTCCGCCGTAAAGGGGTTCTTACCCCCAAAGGGGATGCCGAACAAATTACGCAGGAGCGGTATATTTTCCGTATTCAGGGTATGTTTACCCGGGCCAAACTTCCCGATAATTTGACCCTGATGAAAAAACACCGCTTCCTGGGACTCCCGTACAATGAGTTGGGTCGCGGTACTCAGATTATTGTTTTTGTTTTGCCCGAATTTCCAGGCAAATACATCATTTGTCGCATTTTCCCATTCGACAACATCAATGAACGCCATAATAACTCCATTTAATTCCTGTTTTTCTACGACATGGTACTGGCGAAGGGGTTGTTTGAAATCCTACTAAAATTAGTAGGTTGGGGTTTTTTAGGGTGTTTTTGACCTACTAAATTTAGTAGGTTGTCCCAAAACAGGGAGAGACCAGTCTCGTTTCCGCAGGCCCGCAGAAGGAAGTATGTTTGCCTCGTAAAAACAACGAGCGGATTAACTTTTTACAACTGAGTATAGTATAGGAGTCAAAGGTGGCTGCGCCCGACTAGGGCCTCCCGGTCCCCAAAAACATCGCCTGATGCAGCGCTATCCCTTCCAGCCGCACTCCCTCTTCCCCCATCGGTATCACCCGGCCCAGCACTTCCAGGGGCCGCTCCGGGTTGAGGGCTACGGAAAAGCCAAACTCTACCTGTACGATCCCCTCCAGGGTACTGCGGGTATCGTAGCCTACCAGGAAATCAAAGACGGTACTGTTTTCCCCCTCGCGGAGGTTGGTGGCCATGCCCCGCCAGATAACGTAGCAGTCCCGGTACAGCAGGGGGTCCTGCCGCACCTCCGCATAGGGGAAACGGTCCTTGAGGGTATCAAAGCCGGGGATTTCCATGTAGTCCTTAAGGAGCCGGGTTTTGTTTTTCACCGGCTCCGAAGCGTTGGATTCGATAAGCCGGTTGAGGGGAACCTTGGCCGCTTCGTCACGGTACTCTGCAAAAAGCTTTAACGCCGTTTCGTAGAGCTCCAGCACCTGGTTCCGGGTAAGGATGTACCGGTAGGTCCCGCCAATCTGCACCGGGGTTTCCCGTTCCTCCCGTTCCAGTGCAATCTCCGCAAGCCCCGCCCGTTCCGGCATGGCCTTACCCAGGTGAATCACCCCGGTTGCGGCCAAAATACCGCCGACAAGGGCCGCGGCCAGAATGAAAGCGGCAAGGGGAAGGATGATCCGGCCCGGGGTAAGGGGCAGCACGGGGATGGGCGGAAACAGTTGATGGGTTTTCCCCGAATCAATCCAGGCCTGAATCTCCCCGGCGCCCCCGTATTTCCGCAACACCTGGAGGGCCTTCCGGGCAATCGAATTCCGGCCTTCCCGGTCCAGCACTTCCAGGTAGAGATCCACCGCTTTCGTCGTATCCCCCCGGTGCATGCAGCACACCGCCATCCCCAGGAGCACCGAGGGCTCCAGCATCTTGATTTCCCGCCCGCGCTTGAAATAGGTAAAGGCCCCCCCCAGATCCCCCGCCCGGAGGCATGCGCAACCTAATATATAGTAATAATTGAAGGAATCGTGGTAGCGGACCACCTCCGGCTGGAGCAGGGAGATCACCTCCCCGAACTTCCTTCTCCGCAGCAGACGGACGGCCCTGCTTAAAACCGGATCGAGCCGCATCTTATGAGAGGCCCTTGAGCTGCCGCACCAGCACAGCCGTATCCGCCGCGCCGAAGAAGGAGGACCCGGCGACCAGCACATCCGCCCCCGCCTCCCGGGCAGTCTTGGCGGTGGAGGCGTTGATGCCCCCATCCACGGAAATGAGGTACCCCCCCCTACCCGCCTCCCGTAATGCGGCCAGCGCCCGGACCTTGTCAAAACATTCGGGAATAATGGGCTGCCCCCCGTAGCCGGGATTGACGGTCATCACCAGGACAAGTTCGACAAAGGGCAGCAGGGGTTCAATGAAGGATACCGGCGTGGATGGCACGATGCTGACACCTGCCTTTTTACCCAGGGCGTGGATAGCTTGCAGAACCCGGTGGGAATGGACCGCCGCCTCCACATGGAAGGTGATATAATCCGCCCCGGCCTTGGCAAATTCCTCCACAAAATTAAGGGGGTTCTGAATCATCAGATGGGCGTCGAAAATTTGGGAGGAATGGGGACGGAGATCCGCCGCCATCTTGGGGCCAAAGCTGATAGTGGGGACAAAACAGCCGTCCATCACATCAAGGTGGACCCACTCCGCGCCGGAGGATGCGATAAGGGCGGCGCCGGAGGCCATGGAGGAAAAGTCCGCAGAAAGCACCGATGGCGCAATAATAGGGAGACTCATACCTTGATGATACGGACCCAAGCCCCCCTTGTAAAGAACCGCGCAAATGGTATAATGAGAAGGATATTTTTAGATGTCACAAGCCATGAGCGAAGAACAATCTGTACAGAGGCTCATTCAGAAAGCCTATGAAAAGCTGAAAACCTCTGACGCTGCGCAGGCCATAGGGGCGCTGGAGGAAGCGCTCGGGATAGATTTCGAGAACCCGGAAGTGGTCTACGCCTTGAACTGCATCCACTGGTGGCTTGAACGGATACGGGGAGACCCCTCCCGTAACGAGCAGAGTGATACCTACGCCCGGGGGGAGTTCATCCTTTCCCAGTGGGACGCTTTCTACGGCTTCCTGGACCGCATTGGCGGAGACGCCGGGCATGTGGAATCCTACGATCCCTGCCTGTATGCGGTGAAGCGCTTCGTGTATTCCACCGCCCTGCAATCCTTCGAGGATATCCTGGGGGACGGGGTGAACCAGCATGACCCGGGGTCGCTTTTGCTGGTGGGCCGCTGCTATAAGGGGGTGGGGAATTACGATGAGGCTCTGAAATATCTGGAACAGGCGGTCCGGTTCAAGCGGGAGGATGGGGAAGCCCTTTCCCAGCTTGCGGATGTGAACGCCCTTATGGAGGAAACCCGGAGCGCCAAGGCATTATTCCGGGAGGCCTTCTATATGGATGCCCAGAAGGTGGACATCCGGTCCATGGAATCGGAGATGATCCTGCGGCTGCGGGACCGGGTAGAGGCCGAGGGGCATAAGGAGAAGGAACTCCTGGAATGGATACCAATTTACGGGTGCCTGTTCGGGGTGTTTTCGGTGAAACGGGAGTTGAAGCAGATTGAAGTAGGCCGGCTGAAACAATCTATCTTTACCCTGGAGAACGCGGTCAGGGGGAAGCCGGAAGATTTGAATCTTCTTACCCCCCGGCTGATTAACCGGTATTTTTGGTTAATCGACCATTACGAGAATGTTCAGGAGGACCCCGCTTTAATAGAGGAGACCCTGCTGAAAATTAAGATTGTTGATCCCGCCGTATACGAACGGTATATGGGGTAGTTTGCGATGAATGGAGTACGAGATGTCTGAAGCTCTTTTGAAGAAAGTACAGGAAATGCTGAATGAGGAAAAATGGACCAGGGCCACCCTCAGCAATTATTCTACCAACCAGTTTAAAGAGCTGGATGTCCTCCTGAAAGAAGCACGGGATGTAAAGGCCTATGATGAATTGAAGACCATCTGCGATGAGCAACTGGTGCACACCAAGAACAGCATCATTGCCCTCTATCTTTCAGGGATGATCGCCCTGTCCCGGCAGCTCATTGATGATGCCGCACTGACCAACCTGGTGAACATTTTTGTGGACAACCACAAGTGGAACATCGTGAAGTACCTCTGCGACAGTATCCTTATTCACGGCGAATCGAAGTTCGCCCTCCGTACCCTGGCGGAATGTTACAAGAACGATAACGAAGAGACGGCCATCTACGACATCTGGGAACGGCTGGTCAAGGTGGACTACGAAGAGGCTGACCTGGCAAAGAACCTGGGGGAATACTACGAAAAGCAGGGCAAGATAGAAGAGGCGGTGGACTACTACAAGAAAGCCCTGCACCGGTACATCAACAAGGGCCTTTTTACCAATGTCCGGGAAATCTGGGCCAAGCTTATCCAATACGACAAAGAGGATATCGACTTTTTCCTCCATGTCCAGAAGAAGATCGCCAAGAACATCAGTAAGGACAAGGCAGTATTACTGCTCAACGATGTGTACGCCTACTGCAAGGAGAAGGGCGATATTGATACCGCCATCGGCATCTGCAAAATCATATTGGAGTACGATGAACGGGATGAACCGGCGCGGAGGGAGATCACCGAATGTTTCCGGCTGAAGCACGCCGGGCACAGCCAGCTTGAGGAGTGCATCAGGGTTTCCAACCTTTCCCAGAAGTACCGCAATGTCCACGAAGCCATCACCGATTTCGAGAAGCACATCGCCTTTGACAAGGGGAGCTATGTGTCCCACCGGACCTGGGGCATAGGGAAGATCGCCCTGGTGAAGGGAGATAAGATTGTCATCAACTTTGCCAAGAAGCGGGACCATTCCATGGACCTCAAAATGGCGGTAAACGCCCTGCAGCCCATAGCGAAGGACCATATTTGGGTGCTCAAGGCCACCTGGAAACCGGAAAAACTCCACGAATGGGTGAAGGAAGAGGTGAAGGACGAGGAAGAGGCCAAAAGCAAGGGTATTAAATGGGCCTTAAAAACGGTGATCCGCAGCTTTAATAACGCCTGCGACCTCAAGCGCATGAAGGCGGAACTGGTGCCGGGGGTTCTTTCTTCCGGGGAGTGGACCACCTGGAGCGGCAAGGCCCGGGACATCCTCAAGGCGGACCCCGGCTTTGGGGTAAGCCCGGATAACATCGACATCTTTACGGTGCGGGACCGGCCCATCAGCATCGACGAAAAACTCTACAACGAATTTAAGGCGGAGCGCAATTTCTTTGAGCGGGCGGTCACCATCAGAAACTATGCGGCCCAGAAGGATGTGGAACTGGATTCTGAATATTTTACCGAAATGTTTGCCTACTTCACCGCCTACCTCAGGACAAAAGGGCAGACACCGGAGTATGTGGCGTCTTATTTACTGGTAAAAGACCTCGCAGGCAAGCATCCCCATTTAGGCACGGGCCTTTCCCTGGACTTTATTGATATCTTTAATGAAATTGAGGATGTGCCCGCCCTGTTCCTCAGCCTCAAGGACGCCAGGTTCAAGGAAGATTTCCTCAACCACATTCAGCTCTTCGTCCCCGACTGGCCGGATATATACATCAAACTGTTCCCCTATGCCCTCTCCCCGTCCATTGTTGAGCGGCTGAAAAAGGAAGGATCTGAGGACAAACTCGTTGCCCTGACCCAGTATTGTTTTGAGAACTACCGAGATCACCGGGAGATCCGTGACGCAGTGGTATGGATACTAAAAAACCTCAAGGACGAGCCCTGGTTTGAAAAAGCCGGCCTAAGCCTGGAGCGGAAACTTATCGTGCTTATCCATATGCTGAACATCACCTACCGGGAAATTGAAAACCACCGGGATACGGCGGAAAACAAAAAGGTAAACAAACAGGTCTACGCCCTGCTCTTTAAGGATGATGTGCTAAACATCTTTATTGACGCTGCGGACCCGGATACGATTACCCGTATCTATACCCTGATCGATGACGTGAAGGACCTGGACCCGGCGGACAAACTGAACCTGCGAAACCGGATACTCCAAAAGCATCCGGCTTTCAAGTTTCTTGGGGATACCGAGAAGTCCGTGGTTTCCCGGGGGCTGCTGGTTACCATGGCCAAGTTCGAAGAAAAGCAGCGGGAATTGGCCCACATCATGGATGTGGAGGTGCCGCTCAACTCGAAGGAAATCGGCTTTGCCCTGAGCCTGGGGGACCTCCGGGAAAATGCGGAATACAAGGCCGCCAAGGAGAAACAGGGCATCCTGGAATCCACGGTGACTAAACTGAAGGACGAGATTGGACGGGCTCAGTTGTTCGATCCCGCCTCGGTAAACACAAGCCGTGTTTTCTTTGGAACCAAGGTGCAGCTCATCAATGAGGTAAGCGGGAAGCATGAAGAGTATACCATCCTTGGGCCTTGGGAATCGGACCCGGATAACCGGATCATTTCCTACCTGTCACCCCTGGGCGCTGCTATCCTGAATAAAAAGGTGGGGGAAAAATTCCAATTCTCCATCAATGACGAGAAGATTTCGTATGTCGTTGAGGGGATTGAGGTAGTGGCGTTTTAGGAAAAGAATATGCCGGAGAAGGGTTAGCGGGGGGTCCTGTCAGTGGAAAAACATAGGGACCCCCCATACTTTCCACTGACACCCCTAATACCATTTAGGGGGCATATTCTTTTCTTCCTTTGATCGCTTACCTTTATTCAGTTCCCGCCGTAGTTCCTCTGCGGTGGAAATCCAGGTAACGCCGGAGATGGACGCAAAGAAGGTGATCTGCCGTTTGGCGTAGCGGCGGCTGTTCCGGGCTATCAGGGTTTCGACATTCGCAAGGTCCGCAGAAAGCCGCCACACACCGGGGGTTTCCTCGGTAAAGAACTCACGGTACCCGATGGCCTTCATGCCGGGGTCGCCGGGGTTGTAGCCTGCCGCATGGAGGCGCGCCACCTCTTCCGGGAGCCCGCGGCGGAACATGAGGGCGCAGCGTTCGTTGATGCGGCGGTACACCTCCTCCCGGTTTCGTTCAAGGCCTATGATGAGGAAGCGGTATTGGGGGCGGGCGGCGGCTGCGGTTGGGGCGTAGGAACTGAGGGGGCGGCCGGAAGTGCGGAACACCTCCAGAGCCCGGGCCAGACGGTAGGTGTCGTTTGGGTGGATGCGGGCGGCGCTGGCCGGATCGCAGGCGGTAAGTTCCTCTATCAGAGCTGCCATGCCCCGGCGGTGAAGTTCCTCCTGTACCTGATCACGGATACGCGGGTTTGAAGGGGGCGTTTCCGGGAGGCCCAGGACAAAGTTGCGGAGGTAGAAGCCGGTCCCGCCGGAAACCACCGGGAGCCCTCCCCTGCGGACAATGTCCGCACAGGCCTCGTCCGCCAGGCGGACAAAATCCCCGGCATTGAACTGTTCATCGGGGTTGCGGATGTCAATCAGGTGATGGGGCAGCCGCTGCCGCAAATCCGCTTCCGGCTTGGCGGTGCCGATGTCCATGCCCCGGTAGACCTGCATGGAATCGGCGGAAACAACCTCCGCCCGACAGAGGGGATCGATCCCGGTAAAGAGTTGTTCCAGTATTTCGGTTTTGCCCGATGCGGTGGGGCCGAAGAGGACCAATACCTGCGGCATCGGTATCGGGATCAATCTTCCAGGTGGAATTCAATCTCGTTGGTAAAGACCTGACGGGCCGCCAGAGATACCACCTTGCCCTCATTATCATCAATGTCCGGGTCATTCAACATGGAAAGCTGATAGGACCGGCGGGAAGCGGCGGCGGTGATTTCATACATGTTGCCTTCGTACTCAATAAGTTCTTCTAAGGGGAATATCATAATTACTGAGTATAGATTATTTTTGGCGCCGGTGTAAAGGGGACCAAACCAGAGACCTCACGGACAGCACGTCAGTCCTAGTCCGTGTGATCAGTGGTCCTCAGAACCTCCAGGAGCTTCTTTTCCAAAAGTGCATTGGCGGGGGAACCGTAGGCCCGCTCCTCCTCGGTAAGGTTTACCGTCTGGTCAAACACAATACCCGCCGCGCCAAGGACCAGGATACGCCGACCCAGGTACACCGCCTCCCGGGGATCGTGGCTTACCACCACCGCAAGCCGCTTTTCCGCCGGACCTATGTCCGCAGACAGGAGGGAGAGAACCATGTCCATAAGCTGGATTCGCAGGGGGATGTCAAGGGACTGAAAGGGCTCGTCCAAGAGGATGATGGGAGCGGGAAAGGCGAAAGCCCGGGCAAAGGAGGCCCGCTGCGCCTGGCCCCCGGAAAGTTCCGCAGGATACGCGCCGGCCTTTTCTTCCAGGGAAACCAGCCGCAGAAAGTGCATGGCCCGCTCCCGCGGACTAAAGTCCGATGCCGCAGCTTTCCCCATAGTCCGCTCAATAGGCAGGCTGACATTTTCCAGCACCGTATACCAGGGAAGGAGCCGGCTTTCCTGAAACACAAAGGAAACATCGCCGTCCCGGTCAATGGCGCCCGGCGGATCCGGCGGCAAAAGCCCCGCCATAAGCCTGAGCAGGGTGGTCTTGCCGCAGCCGGAAGCGCCCAGGATCACCGTGGGGCCTTCATCACCCAAATCCAGGGAAAGGTCTTTGAAGAGGGGCTTGCCGGCAAAGGCAAAGGAAAGGTTCCGGATGGAGATGAACAAAGGGCAATCCTTATGAGTTTAACCACTCCCTGATGTCCTGTATTTTAAGCACAAGCCCAACAGACCCACTGATAACCAACATGATTCCTACGATTATGTTAAGCCACGCCATTTTATTTCCCTCCGATAAGCCAGGCTATTCCCTGGATTATTCCTAATATACCGCCTACCACTGCGAGAAACTGGATTAAACAACCTACATAGTCCTTGCCACGCAGTTTCTTTGGGGTACTCATATATTGGTAGTATATGGCTCTGTTCCATGACGTGTCACCCAATAAAAGGACATAAGTTTTACTTACATAGTAGGTATGGGGGACAGAATGGCGAGTAAAATAGATATTTGTGAACATTTTGGGATGGGTGATTGTGATAATTGCAACATAGCCGACCAATGCCCCCTTCCAGAAGCGTATGGAGAGTATGAAGAGTCCTATGATGACGAAAATACTCAGTAATAGGTGACGCTTTATGGAACAGAGCCTAGTATATATCTACTATCGCCGGAAATCAAGGCCACGGGCCATAGTAGCAGCAATTCTAAATTTGCCTGATTTATGATAAAATAGGGACTATGGGTGGGGAAACATTTGAACGGCTAATGGGGAATCTGGACAAAGCGGCGGAGAAGATACCCGACAACCGGCATGGGCCGAATACGAAGCACCGGCTGGTGGATGCGGTCAAGAGCGCGTTCGGGGTCTTCTATTTTCAATTTCCGTCATTTTTGCGGTATATGAAGGAAATGCAGAACAAGCGGAAAAAGAGTAACGCGCAAAGCCTGCTGGGCATACACGACTTGCCGTCTGATGCACAGGTCAGGAATCTGCTTGATGAGGTAGAGCCCGAAACATTTGCGCCGGTATTCAGCGGGTCGCTTCAAATAGCGGAAGAGACGGGAGTGATGAAAACGTATCAAGTGCTGGATGACGGGGTGCTGGTGGCGATAGATGGGGTATGGTATCACGCGTCTGAGAAGATACATTGCAAGCATTGCTTGCATCAGACAAAGGATGGTGTGACCACCTATTATCACCGCGCAATGGCGGCGGCGATAGTAAAACCGCATATTTCGAGCGTTATACCGATGATGGGCGAGCTGATAACGAACGAAGATGGGGAAAAGAAGCAAGATTGTGAGCTTAATGCGGCGAAACGATGGCTTGCCAAGCGGGTCAATGAGCTAAAAGGGATAAAAGCGACGATATTAGGGGATGATTTATATTCACACTACCCATTTTGCAAGCAAATTCTCGATAATGGCTTGAGTTTTATCCTTACTTGCAAGCAAAACACCCATCCGTGGCTGACAGAAACAGTAAAATACTCGTTTTTGACCGAACAAAGGGTAAAAATCCGCAAAGGCAAGAAGCATTTCCTTCATACATACCGCTATCTCAACCAGGTTCCCCTCCGTGACAATAAGGAATCCCTGATGGTAAATTACATGGAATTAGAGATAACGGAAATGGAAAGCGGCGAGCAGACGTATTATTCCAGCTGGATAACAAACAAACCGATTGATAACCTCAACGTACAACAGCTCGTTGACTGCGCCCGGACACGGTGGAAGATTGAAAATGAGCATAACAATGTTTTGAAAAACCGGGGCTACAACCTTGAGCACAACTTTGGCCACGGCAAGGAGCATGCCGCTGAAGTGTTTTTCTTGCTCAACCTGATAGCCTTCCAGTTCCATACCATCCTGGATTATTGCGACACCGACTATCAAAAAGCCCGCGCATCCTGTTCCACCCGGGTAGCTTTTTTTGAAGCCATGCGATTTTGCCTGCGTTTCGCTTATCACGATTCATGGTCTGCTTTCCTCGTCTTTCTCTATACCGATGGCGGTCTTGCCGATTCAGGGTAAATTTAGAATTGCTGCCATAGTAGCATCCTACCTCTTTCTCCCAAGCAGTAGTGAAGCGGCCCATTCCGTAAGGGCCGCGGCTATCACGGCGGCCAGGGTCCAGGCGAACAGTTCCGGTGTTTCAAGCTGGGCCTTTGCCCGCTGCATCCCGGTTCCCAGGGCGAGCAGGGGCTGCACCAATACTTCGGAGGCCACCACCACCTTCCAGCACAGGGACAGGGAACTGCGCATACCCCCCAGGATGAAGGGCATGATCGCCGGGATGTAGAGCCGCCGCACCGTTGCTTCCCGGGATATGCGGTACAGGGCAAACAGTTCCTTGAGCTTCGGGTCCACCGCCCGCACCCCCGCAATGGTATTGGCGGCCATCACCGGGAAAACCATGAGAAAGGCGGTAAACACCGGGGTCCGCTCGGAGCCGAACACCAGGAATGCGATGAGGATGACCGACATCACCGGGGTGGCGGCAATGACCGCAAAGAAAGGGGACAGGAACGCG